>NZ_OKRA01000004.1 GCF_900290265.1 Clostridium cagae | reverse complement strand
CATCGCTCGACTTGCATGTGTTAGGCACGCCGCCAGCGTTCGTCCTGAGCCAGGATCAAACTCTCAATAAAAAGTTTAATCTTGACTTACTCAAATAAAGAATTGCTGGTTTATTTTAATGTTTCTTGATTTCTGTTCAATTTTCAAAGACCAAATTTTCGTTGTTGACTTTCTTGTCAACTTTTGTTTTATTGTGTCACCCTTAAGCGACTTAATTATTATAACATTTAATTTCTTTTTTGTCAACAAGTTTTTTAATGAGTTGAAATTGAATTTCTTAACTCTTTTTGACTTGTTTGCCACATCTCTCAGCGACGTGTTTTATCTTAACATTTTAAATTATATATATTTATAACAAATTAATCTATATTTATTAATTATATTTATTATACTCTTAAATTCTCCTTCTAATTAATTTATTCTAATATTGACACACGTGGATAAGTTATTATTCTATTCTACTACTATTTAAAGGTTTGATGAAACTAAAACTATTTACTATTCTCATAAAATAATCTAATCCCCAATATAATTGTAGTTGAAATTAACTATATTGGGGCTATTTTATTAAGTTATTTCTTATTCTATTACTATATAACTAAATATATATTCTTAATATTTTATATTGCACTTATAAAGACTATCTATTAAATGTGTCAGTCCTTGTGCTTTCTTTTTAATTCAAAATAAGCTATATACCAATGTTTACTTTACATATCAGTTAACTTTCCTATTGGGAAAATGATATTTACTTTAGTTCCTTGGCCTTTTAAAGAATTAATACTTATAGATATCCCTAGTTTTTCTGAAAGCTTTTTACAAATATAAAGTCCCATTCCTGTAGACCGTCCATATATCCTTCCGTTTTCTCCAGTAAAGCCTTTCTCAAAAACCTTATCTGTATCTTGATTATTTATTCCAACACCATTATCTTCAACAACCAAAGTTACATTATGATTATTCTTCAATGAATAAATTTTTATCTTTGAATCATTATCTTTAGAGTACTTTAATGAATTTCCTATTATCTGATTAAGTATAAAATAAATCCATTTTTCATCACTATATATATTTTGCTCTAAATCATTCATTTCTAAGGATATCTTTTTAGTTATAAAATCTCTGGAATTATTTTTTATAACCTTATTAATTACCGTTTTTATCTTAAATTCTTTAACTATGTAATCCTTGCTTACTTCACCTATCTTTGAATAATATAATACTTGCTCTACAAATTCCTCTACTCTCTTAATTTGATATTTTATTTTATTGGTAGTTTCATTTAAGTTATTATCTATAACTAACATAGATGATGCTATCGGTGTTTTTATTTCATGTACCCAAGTTTCTATATATTCCCTATAATCTATTTGAGCATTTTTATATTTTTTTATTTCCTCATTCATATCTCTATTAGTTTCTTTTAATATATTATAAAGAATTTTGCCCTCAATAAAATTTGGCTCATCAATAAGTTCTGATAATAAATATTTTCTATCTAACTTTTCCATTACTCCATTTAAATTATCATAAAACCTTTTATATTTAATAATTTCTAAAACAAAATATATACTTATTGGCACAAACCACATTAAGAATGTTATAAAAATTATTACTAACGGAATTTTTAACATAAGCATAACACTAACTATACTTATAAATAATATGAAATTTATTATTAAATAAAGTAGCCTATCTTTTAAATACCCTAATATACTCATGGCATTATATATCCTAATCCTCTTCTAGTCTCTATTGCATCTTTTATTCCTATATCCTCAAGCTTTCTTCTTAGCCTTGTTATATTTACGGAAAGAGTATTGTCATCTACAAAAATATCCGAATTCCATAGTATTTCCATAAGTATATCTCTAGACACTATACTATTTTGATTTTTAATTAAATATGATAATATCTTTAACTCATTTTTAGTGAGTTCACAATAATTATTATTATAACTAATGCTTCCATTAGATAAATCTAAAATTAAATCTTTATATCTTAGTATTTCAGAGGACTCATTTTTTTTATAAGTTCTTTTTAAGATTGATGATATTCTAGCTAGTAATATTTCAGTATTATATGGCTTAGTTATAAAATCATCTGCTCCTAAATTCATACTCATAAGCTCATCTATTTCACTATCTCTACTTGTAACTATAATTATTGGTATATCTAAATTTTTTCTTATCTCTCTACAAATATGATATCCATCAAATACAGGTAAGTTCACATCTAACAAAATTAAATCACAATTACTTTCTTTAATACTGTTAACTGCATTAAAGAAATCTTCTACAATACTAACTTTATATCCATATCTATTCAATAAACTTTTAAGTTCATCCCTTATAGTAATATCATCTTCTACTATCATTATTTTGTACATGATTTTCTCCTTTTATATAAGTTTTTGTTTTTAAATTTAATATCGTACTATATCTATAAAAATAACTACCTTAAATAAAATTTTATTATCTAAAGTAGTTATCTATTATTTTATTTAAATTTATTTTGCGTTATTTATCATGTTTTTATATCCAATTACAGTTGTATAAAAATATCCACCATATATAACTAATATTAGTGCTACTGTAGAAATAGAAGCTAACCCTATATCTGGCTTTCCATAAAACTTTATATAATCATTAACAACAAATATTCCAACTGCAGAATGTACTAATGCTAAAGCTAATGGAATCATAAAATATATAAATACTTGAACAAATATTGCTTTATCTATCATCTTTTTAGGAACTCCTATTCTTTTTAGGGATTTATATCTTTCTAAGCTTTCACTTATATCAGATAATTGCTGTAATGCTAAGATTGCAGCACTAGATATTAAAAATACAACCCCTATATATATTCCTAAGTATATTATTAAAGTAGATGCTCCTCTATTTTGTGTATATATATTACATTTTGTATCTCCCAAAATAAATATTCCATTCTCTCCAATTGTCGTATTATTATCAGTAAATTCTTTAAAAAACTTATTATATTTTTCTTCAAAATACTCTTTATTATCCTTAGGATAATTTACATTAATGTAAATTGAACTAGGTTTCATATTATTTATCACATTATCAGGAACTATTATTGTACATATATCATTAACAAAAGTTGAATTATTTAGAGATTCCTTTAAAAGTTCTTTATTAGATATATTATATTCCTTATTACTTAATATTATTTTATCTTCTTCTTTTATAA
Organism: Clostridium cagae; assembly: GCF_900290265.1. Taxonomy (NCBI): domain Bacteria; kingdom Bacillati; phylum Bacillota; class Clostridia; order Eubacteriales; family Clostridiaceae; genus Clostridium; species Clostridium caccae. The sequence goes on along the minus strand of NZ_OKRA01000004.1, from coordinate 83,027 downwards.
ATTTATTTAATGTTTTTTCTAATATACTAAAATTAGATGTTATTATTACTTCATTATCTTTTAAATTTATTTTTTCTTTATTTTTTAATTTTAATATATTATTATAGTCAGACACTTTTACTAAGCCTACTTCATTTCGTCTATTTTGTAATAGTTTTTTAGTAGAGTCATCTGCATTTTTTAATAGTTTATTTATATCAAATTCCATTGTATACTCATTATAAAATTCTACATTTTCGCCCTCATTAAAATTAAAATTTAATTCATTTAATGCTTCATTCATATTTTTAAGCTTACTGTCTTCATCCATAAACATATAGCCAGAAGCATCAAATGGAGTTGAAAATTCTAGATTTTTTTCTGTTGTATTCTTAATACTAATCCCTGTCGATAATATTGATACAGTAAAAAATAGCATTAAACATATTAAACTCATAGATATGAAATTAGTATTTACTTTACTATATATTTGTCTACTTATAAATATATTTAAATCATTAAAATATATCTTTTTATTTGAATTTACTATATATAAAATAAATCCTGACAATCCAAAATAAAACATAAATGTTCCAATAATACCTAATGCTATAGCTGCTGTAAATTTAACATCTTTAACATTTAAACCGCTCTTTTTTATACAGTAATAAGATGTTATCAATATAATTATTGACAATACAAACAATACTATATTAAATATATTATTTCTTATTTTAATATTTTCACTCTTTTTAGATGAATTTATCATATCTATTAATTTATATTTAGAAATAATAGTAGCATTAAAAATTATTGCTAGTATAAATATTATACTAAAATACAATATAGTTTTTAATATTGCTGAAGTAGAGATAATAAATTTATAATCTACCATAGATATTGCAAACATTTTAGCCGTAAATACAGATAGTACTTGTGAAGCAATAATACCTATAAATAATCCAACAATTAAAGAAATCAATCCAATAATAAAAGTTTCAAAAATTATAATCTTAGATATCTCAGATTTTTTCATACCTAAAGTCATATATACTGCAAATTCTTTTTTTCTCTTTTTTATTAAAAAATTATTTGCATATAATATTAATCCACATAGAACAAAAGATATAAAAACAGACATTCCAGAAATTAATTTGTTTATTAACGTCATAACCTCATTTTGGCTACTATTAAGATTAAATATCATTTTTTGTGATTCTATTGAATTAAAACTATAAAATATACATACACCAAACGTAAGTGTTAAAAAATATATTGCATAATCCTTAAAACTTCTTTTTACATTATTTTTAGAAATTTTAAAAAGCATCCCTAGAGTCACCCCCTAAAAGAGTCACAACTTCAATTATTCTATTAAAGAATTCTTTTCTAGTGTCATTTCCTCTAATTAGCTCATTAAATATTCTTCCATCTTTAATAAATAAAATTCTGTGAGCGTAACTTGCTGTAAATGCATCATGAGTGACCATAAGTATTGTAGCTTCTAAATTACTATTTAAATTTTCAAATGATTCTAAAAGCATCCTTGAAGATTTAGAATCTAACGCTCCTGTTGGTTCATCTGCTAATATTAATGAAGGATTCTTTACTATTGCTCTTGCACATGCCACTCTTTGCTTTTGGCCACCAGACATTTGGTATGGATATTTATTTAAAATCTCTTCTATACCTAATTCTTTAGCTATATTTTTTATTAATGAATCTATTGATCCTTTTCTTTTATTCTGAATAGTTAATGCTAATGCTATATTCTCATATGCTGTTAAAGTATCTAATAAATTAAAGTCTTGAAATACAAATCCCAATTCATCTCTTCTAAACTCTTCTAAAGATTTAGGTTTTAATCTAGTAATATCTTTATTGTTTATTGTTATACTTCCTGTTGTTACATTATCTATTGTAGAAATTAAATTTAATAATGTCGTCTTTCCACTACCTGATGGACCCATTATACCTATGAATTCACCTTTTTCTACATTAAAGCTTATATTATCTACTGCTTTTGTTATATTATCTTTATTTCCATAATATTTTTCAATCTTATCCATTTTTAATATAGTACTCAATTACATCACTCCCAACATTCTTATAGACAGTATTATACCCAAGGTAGTTAAAATTACATATTTATATATCTTTCATTTAAATTACATTTTTGAAAGATATAAATATTACTACGTTCACTTTTATACATACTACAAAAATATAGCTGAAGAATAAGTAACTACTTAATTCCTTCTTAGTAATGATATTTTTACTATTTAACATTTCTAAAACCATTGCTATCAATAAACTTAATAAAACAAAAAAACTATAATTTTCTGTACAAAAAAAGATATTTCCAAAATAGATTTTATTTTTAGAAATATCCACCCACTGCACTATTCAAGACTATTTAATAAATTGTCTAAATTTTCTTTTAAAGATTTAGCTTGTTCTTGAGATATATTTATTTTACAACACATATCATTTGGAACAGTAACTATCTTCTCTTTCAACTGTCTTCCTTTATCAGTTAATTCAACAATAACTACTCTATCATCATTTTTATCTCTATATCTATCAACCAATCCCATAAATTCTAATTTTTTTAATAACGGTGTTAATGTACCAGAATCTAAATGCAACCTTTTACCAATGCCTTTTACTGTAATTTTTTCATCTTCCCATAAAACAAGCATTGCAACATACTGAGTATATGTAAGATTAAATTTATCTAAAACTGGCTTATATAATTTAATTATTTCTCTAGAAGCTGCATATAAAGAAAAACATACTTGATTTTCTAATTTAATGCAATCATATTTACTCATAAAATTCTCCTATCATTAATATATCTAAATTTTAAATTAAAATATCAAAATTAAATTTTAACAAATTAAATCTATTGAAATAATATTATAATTATATGAATTTTATGTCAACACATATAAATAACATGAATTTATCATATGCTATTTAAAATTAAATTTATTTGGCCTTCAAAAATTCTATAATTTAGTATAAAAAAATATAAGCTTCTTATTTATACAAAAATATAATAAGAAGCAGTTTTTTTATAAGTTAGCTTCTACATTTTGTTTTAATGCCTCTTTAGGTAAAAATCCATTTAATTTACTTACTTCTATACCTTTTTTAAATATCATAATAGATTGAATTGAAGGAATATCATATTTTTTTATTAAATCTCTATTTTGATCTAAATTTACTTCTAAAAATTTTGCTTTATCAGCTACTTCATCTTTCACTTCATTAAATACAGGTGCAACTAACTTAGAAGGACTTCCTAAATTTGAATAAAAGTTGACTACTGTGGTCCCATCTTCTATTTCTTTTTTAAAATCAAAACTATAAACTTGTTTTATCATAATTCTAACCTCCAATTTTTATATTTATTTGTTAGAATTATTTTTAGCTTATTTTATTTCTATATACATAAATTTTATTTTTATTTTAATTATTGGTAATAAACTTTTATTTTAGTATATTTTTAAGTTTATTAATATATAAAAATTAGTAACCTTTCACATATCAAATTCCACTTAAAAATCGCATCGATCTCGAATATTTCTTTATAAGAACTTATTTAACAAATCAGCATATTCACTTTTTATATTTTCATATATTTTTATTAAACCATCAGTTTCTTCTTTTACTCTTTCAACTATATAATCATAATTTTCTATGACTAATTGAACTATGTTGTAATCTATTTTATTACTATTTGCCATATTTTTAAGTATTTCAATTATTCTATCTTTGCTAAATTCATTCTTATAGCTTCTAGCTCCCATTAATGCACTGAAAATATCAGCAATTGCTACTATCCTAGCATATCTAGATATTTGCTCTGCTTTTAATCCAAAAGGATATCCTGTTCCATCTAACTTCTCATGATGAGCCATAGCTATATTTCTAACATCATCTATATCCAAATTACTTAATATTTTATATCCAATCATAGCGTGATCTTTCATTACTTCAAATTCTTCTTCTGTGAGTTTTCCTGGTTTCTCTAAAATATTTATAGGGGTAGCTATCTTTCCTATATCATGAATCATAGCTGAAAGTTTTATTTTTACACATAAATCATCATCAAAGTTTAACAACTTTGCTATTTCATAACTCATAGCTTGTACTATTATTGTGTGTTTTACTGTAGATTCACTTCTAAAATCAATAGCATATGTCAACATTTTTACATATGCTATAATTTCTTCTCTACTAATAGATTTTTTATCAAAAAATCTAATTAATTCACCTTTATATGTGTTATCTTTAAGTTTTTTATTAAAATCTACTGTTTCTGAAGCTTTTAAATATAAGTTTATATTTTCTTTTTTATAATCTCTGATCTTATTTTCAATTAAATATTCTTCTATTTTATCATGTTTTAAATGAACTAATGAAATATAATCTGCTAATCCTAATAATAAAGCTTCATTAGGTATCCGTTCTTTGTCTTTTTCCTTAATTTCTTTTGCTGTAAAATGATGACCTAATACCACTTTATATAAATCAGAAACTGGTGAAAAATATTTTATAAATAATGAACCATATATAGCATGATTCATTGGTGCTATAGAATCTATATCCAACAATTTATTTCTTTCTGAAACTTTGTATGCTCCTATATCATGAAATATTGCTACTGTGCATAACTTTAAAATCTTATCTTCAGTATAATTGCCATCAGCTTGCAATAACTTCAATAATATATATGATACTTTTTCTCCATGATCTAACAACCTTTTATCCATAGCATTGAATGCCCTTTGCATTATTATTATTACATCTTTTAAAGTAACTTTCCTCATTATATATCCTATTTACCCTTCTTTAATATTTTCTATTTAAAACTATATTATACTTATTTTACCTTAATTCCAATAACAAAGTTCATTAATATTTAAACATCATTTACTTTTCTTAAGTAACTAAAAATTTTATAATTTTTTATATAATAAAAAAGAGACCTAATTTCCAAATTATTATTTCAAATTTTAAAATTAACGCTCTCTTATTTATTATCCATATTTTTAATATGCCTTGACTTAAATTCCAGTTTAATTTGGCTTATCCACATTTTACAATGCCCTATTAAAATATAATCTATTTATTCTATAAGATGACAGAAAAAAGCATTTTGCTTATTTAATTCTTTTTGATACCAATCTGTTTTTATTATACTTATATATCCATCCACTATTCTTTTTACTCTTTCTTCTTTAGTAAATTGCATAATTATCATAGTTGAAAAGAAACCTATAATTGCTATTATAATTACATATCTCATCGTATTGGATAAGTTTAAAAATACACATAAGGATATTGATGCAAATATTACTACAAATATTGATATATATGTAATAAAGCTTATAATTTTTTTAGTATCCTTTATCTTATTTACTAATTTATCCACTGTAGATACATCCTTAAAAAACACGTCTAATTTGTCTTTATATAGCTCAATAAATTGAGCTATTATATGTTTGTATATATCTTTATTTTTTATTTCCGAAATTCTCATACACATTACTAATGGATATTCATAATCACTTACATCTTTATACTCATAATCATTTCTATTTTGAAGACTAGGAATTCTTACCTGTAACTGACCTTTTACATCTAAAACTAATTCATAATTATCATTAACTAAGTTTATAAAGTTATCTTTGATAATTTCTAATGATTTTATAACTGATGGATTACTTGAATATTTTTTTTCCAAAATATCTATAATTGTCATAATTCTATACCCTCTCAATAACCAAAATTTATAAACACGTATAATTCAAACATTATATATTTAAAATTATATCAGAATTTGGATATATTGTCTAAATATTGCATTTGAATTATATATATTCAAAAAAATATAAATATATTTAATTATTTACCTCTACTTTAAGATATCGAGCAATATTTAAATATATTTATATCTATAAAATTTTTATTTAATTATGACATACCTATAATCATCCCTATAATATAAGGAACTAACCATACTAACCATACTGCTATACTAAGCTTATGGAAAACAGCTTTCTTATTCTCATCATTTTTATATAATACCCATGTTGCCCATACTGCATGAAATAACATTAATACTATTGCTAATCCCCCTGTTACTCCATGAATAGTTTGTGTTGCTGTATTTGCAATTTGCACTTGAGATTTAGATATTTGTCCCATTAAAAGTGTACCTATAGTATCACATAAAAGTCCTAACCAAAATATAATTACATGCCCCTTCTTCAGTGTTTTTGCCTTTCTTTCTCCAAATACACCTATTGTATAAAATACAAGTGCTAATGTTATTGCAATAATTGCTAAAACTAATTTCATATCCATACTAGTTATTCTCCTTTATTTTATTCCTAAGTTTTAATAAACTGCTTTTTACTTCTTTAATTTCTTCTTCTGTTAAATTTTTAAATACTCTATCAAAACTCTCATTAATTTTATTTTTATATTCTTTTGCAAACTCTAATCCTTCATTTGAAAATGTAACATAAGTATTTCTCTTATCACCTTCTAATTTAATCTTTTTTACATATCCTAATGACTCTAACCTAGTAACTATTCCAGATACTGTTCCCTTAGATAATGACATCTCTTCACATAATTCAGATATATTAACTTTTTTATTATGTGCTATTAATTTTATAACCATAATTTGTTGATGAGTAAGTCCTATTTCCTTTAATCCACAGCTTACAGCACCAACAGTACTTGAATATATCTCCTTTATAAGCATTGCTATTTCAAATGAATCACTCTTCACTTATTTTTCCTCCAAAATCTAATTATTATATCTTAATTTTACTTTTTTAAAATTTAACGAACTTATTAGAAATAATATGCCTGCCATAAACAATGCACATCCTAATCCCATATAAAATGTTCCTACATATACAGGATTAAATATACCTGAATTTCTTACACTTATTCCGAAAAAAATCATAAATCCCATTATAAAATAACTTTTAACATCAAAAAATGAAAATACATAATGTTTCTCTAATTTACTAGTTATAATTCTTCTAGTGTGCTTATTATACATTTTGTTGAATACAAACTTAAAAAATATACCAAAAATAATTGCAGCAAATATTAAATCAACAATGAAATTACCATTATTATTATTTACATCTACTATTCCTAAAGTTAATACTCTAAATCCAGCAAAAGACCAAACTAATCCCGCTACTAGTAATAATATCTTTTTTTCTACTTTTAAAAATCTATTTAAAACTTCCATGATTTTTCCTCCTTAAAATAGTTTGCATTAAAACTAAATAGTTCCTATGCAAACTATTTTACTACAAAATTAATGATTGTCAATAAAATCTATGTACTATGAATAAATTACCAAAGCAAAATTAAAAACTCTATAACAAAAACAATAAGGATGTATCAAATCAAAATGTTGATACATCCTTATTTCAAGTTATATAAATTTTATAAACTAATATTACTAATTTGTATATAATACTATAAATTAAAGTTTCTTATATTTAAATCTGTATAATATCTAAGGTGCTATTTTCCCCCCTTAGATATCTACATAGATTTCTATTATGTTGGAAGCTACTTTATTATTTAAAAGACAACTCAAGATTATAGTATCCATACATTTTTAGTAACTATTTAACTAATTCTTTAGATACTTTCTTAATGTTTTCAACAGTTAATCCATACTTTTCTAATAATCCATCTGGATCCCCTGATTCTCCAAATACATCATTAACCCCTATTTTCTTAACCATAGTTGGATGGTTATCACAAACTACGCTTGCTACTCTATCACCTAACCCACCAATTATTGAATGTTCTTCAACTGTCACAATTCCTTTTGTTTCTTTAGCTGCTTTTATTATTATTTCTTCATCTATTGGTTTAATAGTTGCAATATTTATGACTCTTGCATTTATGCCCTCTGCTTTAAGTTCTTCAGCCGCCTTTAATGCTTTATGAACCATTATTCCAGTTGCAATTATTGTTACATCATTTCCTTCAACTAAAGTACTTCCTTTTCCTATCTCAAAATCATAATCTTCTGTATATATATCTTCTAATGCAATTCTTCCTAATCTTATATAAACAGGAGATTTAATTTCAGCTGCTGCTTTAATACATTTACAAGCTTCAATATCATCAGCTGGTGATAAAACTACCATATTAGGTAATGATGCCATAAGTGCGATATCTTCTATTGCTTGATGTGATCCACCATCTGGACCTACTGTTATTCCTGCATGAGTTGCAGCTATTTTAACATTAACATTTGGATAACATACTGAATTTCTTATTACTTCAAATGCTCTACCTGCTGCAAAAACTGCAAAAGTAGTAGCAAAAGGTATTTTTCCACCACTTGCAAGACCTGCTGCCATACCAATCATGTTTTGTTCAGCTATACCAACATTAATAAATCTATCTGGATGTGCTTTTGCAAACATTTCTGATTTAGTAGCTTTTGAAAGGTCCGCATCTAATACTACTATATTTTTATTTTCATTTCCTAATTGAGCTAAAGTTGCTCCATATGATTCTCTAGTTGCTCTTTTCATGTGCTTTCTCCTCCTACTATTTACTTAATTCAATTACAGCTTGTTCTTTTTGTTCTTTTGATGGAGCCATACCATGCCATGCAACGTTGTCTTCCATAAAAGATATACCTTTTCCTTTGATTGTATGAGCTATTATTACTGTAGGCTTTCCTTCAACTTGTCCTGCTTTATTAAATGCTTCATCTATTTCATCAAAATTGTGACCATCACATTCTATAACATTCCATCCAAAACTTTTCCATCTATCGCCTAATGGATCTACACCCATTATTTCTGATGTTCTTCCATCTAGTTGAATCCCATTTCTATCAACAATAGCAACTAAGTTATCTAATTTAAATTTAGCTGCTGCCATAGCTGTTTCCCAAACTATTCCTTCTTGTATTTCTCCATCACCTAAGACAACATAAATATTTTCACTTTTATTATCCATTTTAGATGCTAATGCTAATCCACAACTATTTGAAAATCCTTGGCCTAAAGATCCTGTAGAAATTTCAACGCCTGGACATTTCTTTGCATCAGGATGTCCTTGTAAAAATGATCCTAATTTTCTTAAATTCTTTAATTCTTCTCTTTCAAAAAATCCTCTTTTAGCTAATGCTGCATATTGCGCTGGTGCCGCATGACCTTTGCTTAATATAAATCTATCTCTACCTTCTAACTTAGGATTTTTAGGATCTATGTTCATCTTTTCGAAATATAAATATGTAACTACATCTATTATTGATAAAGATCCACCTGGATGTCCTGAACCTGATTCATAAATCATTTCAATAATATCTTTTCTTAATTCTTTTGATATATTTTCTAAATGTTGCTTGTTCATAGATTGTTACCTCCAATTTTATATTTGAAAAAATGAGGAATTAAATTCCTCATTTTTTTATTATATATTTATTATTTTTTATGCTTCTTTTTTCTTGCTTACCATTGTTAAACCTATCATTATCGCAACTATTCCAAGTAATGTTGCAGTTAATCCTACGCCGCCAACAAACTCTTGAACTTTACCAAGGAATATACCAACTATTCCAAAGTCACCATCTGAGAATGTTGAATTAGCAAAACCTAAATTTCCTAGTACAGGTAATAATGCTACTGGTAAGAATGAAATCATAACTCCATTTACAAATGAACCTATCATAGCACCTCTTCTACCACCTGTTGCATTACCAAATACTGCTGCTGTAGCTCCTGTGAAGAAGTGAGGAACAACACCTGGGATTATGATTACTAATCCTAATACTCCTAATACTAACATTGAAACTACTCCACCTAAGAATGAGAAGATAAATCCTATTAGTACGGCATTCGGTGCATATGGGAATACTATCGGACAATCTAATGCTGGTTTTGAATTAGGAACTAATTTGTTTGAAATCCCCTTAAATGCAGGAACTATTTCATTAAGTACTAATCTAACACCATTTTGGATTAGTATAAATCCTGCTGCGAAAGTTAATGCTTGAATCATTGAATAAACTATAAAATTCTTTCCACCTGACAACTCTGTTTCTACAAATTCTGGACCTGCTGCTATAGCAACCCCAACATATAATACTAACATTGTAAGTGATATTGAAACTACTGAATCCCTTAAGAAACTTAGAGATTTAGGAACTTTCATTTCTTCTGTTGATTTTGAATCTTTTCCTACTAATTTACCGATTATAGCTGATACTGCATAACCAATTCCTGAGAAGTGACCTAGTGCAACAGAATCATTTCCTGTGATTTTCTTCATGAACGGTTGTAATATAGCTGGTGATAAAATCATTATAAGACCTAATGCTAATGAACCTGTGAAGATTAAGTGAGCTCCACTCATTCCAGCTGATCCTAATATAACTGCTATCATACATGCCATAAATAATGTATGATGACCTGTTAAAAATATGTATTTATACTTTGTAAATCTTGCTATTATTATATTAGCTATCATACCAAAAGTCATAATTAAAGCTGTGTTTGTTCCAAACTTGTCCATAGCCATTGCTACTACAGCTTCATTGTTAGGTATAACCCCTGATATATTAAATCCAGCTTCAAACATAATTCCAAATGGCTCTAATGATCCAACGATTACGCCTGCTGCTGATGCTATAACTACAAATCCAACCATTGCTTTTAATGTAGCTTTTACTATTGCATCAGCTGGTTTCTTTTGAAGTACTAATCCAACTAAAACTATAATACCTATTAACACCGCTGGTTCTGATAAAAAGTCTACTGCAACTTTTAAAATACCACCCATTTTAATTCCTCCTAAGCTTATTTAAATATTTAATTTTTGGAAAGTGGTAATTAAATTACCACTTTATTATTTTAAAGACCTATTTTTTCTTGAATTTTTCTTTTTAATTCATCTCTATCTAATAAAGAGTCTAAAACTATAAGTTCTGGTAAGTGACTTGCACTATCTGCTAAATCTATTCCTGTTACAAATATATCTGCATCTGATGCTGTTACGTCAGCTAAAGATGTGTGATTTGCTTCATATTGATCATCTACGCCTAATTCTCTTAATACATCCGTAATGTTCATTTCCACCATAAAACTTGATCCTAAACCTGATCCACAAACTGCCATAATCTTTTTCATAATTAAAGTACCTCCTTGATTTCTTTTTCACATTTTGAGTTTATTATTATATCTAATTTTTCTTTATTCATACAAACTTCTGCAATTTTTCTTAATAAATCTAAGTGTGAGTCATTGTCCTTTGCAGAAAGTGTAAAAAACACATTTATTTTTTTTCCTAAAAAGTCTACTGGATTGTTAAGTTTTACAACACTAACACCCTCTTTTAAAGTTCCATCCTCTGGTCTTGCATGTGGCATTGCTACCCCATCAGCTATACAAAAATATGGACCAAGATCTTCTATCTTCTTTAATATAGAATCATAATATCTTTTTTCCACAATTCCGTTTTCTTCTAATATATCGCAAGAAAGCTTTATAGCTTCTTTATAATCCTCTACTCTATCAACAACTTTTACTAGCATTTATATTACCTCTCTTAAGTTATACTTTTTATTTCATCATAATTTGCTGCATTTTTAAATTTTTCTATATTATCGCCTTTTGTAATTATTTCTAATAAGTTTACTAAATTCATATTCTCAGTTTTATTTGCTAATACAACCATAGCTTTAACTGGAACTTTGTTCTTACTGCCAAATTGTATCTCTGATTTAAGAGTTAATAATGCCATAGAATTTTCTAAAACATTATCTGGTGTAGCATGAACAAATGCTACTTTAGGTATAAATACCATGTAATTACCTAAGTTCTCTATAACTTTTATAATTTCTTTTGAATAATCTTTAGTTATCTTATTTTTATTTACTAATGGTTTTGTTGCTATTTCTATAGCTTCTTTCCAGTCATCAATATCTACATCTAATTGAGTAACATCTTGTGGTAATAATTTAATTATTTCACTTTCATTATCACCCTTAACTAAATCTATTAAATACTCACAATTTTTTTCATAACGTTTATTGTAAATTTCAGTTTTAATTTTATCTACATCACTATTATCTAATAATGGATTTACTTTTATAACCTTGTATTTATCCGCTTTAACTGGAATAGTGCTTACTATAAAGTCTATATCTGTATTTTCAAGTTCTTTATCAAGATCTTTTAATCTACATACATTTTTTATTTCTAATTCAGGAAGCATGGCCCCTATTCTTACTTTTAAAAGACTTGATGTTGCTAATCCTCCATTACATACTAGTAAAATTTTATATGTAAATTTAGATTTTATATTTCTTTCAAATATAGCATCAAAGTACATTGCCATATATGCTATTTCTTCTTCTGGGAATTTTACACCTATGATGTCTTCTTTGCTTGATAGTATAGTTTCAGTTATTTGGTATATAAAAGACATCTTGTATTTTATTTCTTCTAACATAGGATTTTCTATAACTAAATTGTTTTTTATTCTATGAATTGCTACTTTTAAATGCATTGCTATTTGGCTTGTAAATTCTAAATCATTACTACAGTCTATATTAAGAGTTTTGCAAAGTTCATCTAATATTTCTTGTGTTATATTATTTACTTTTCCCCCAACAGCTCTTCTAGATCCATCAGATATTTTTAATAAATAACATATTTCTAAGTCATCTAAACTTAAAATTTCTTTTAAAACACTAAATTCTCTTCTCCTTATTAAACTATTTTTTTCCCTTTTAGAATAATCAATTTTGAAATTATTATTATATCTATTTATTGATAGTAAAATTATAATCTCTAATTCTTCTATTGATTCCTCAGAATATACTGTGCCTATATTTTTTTCTATTTTCTCTATCTTTTCTTTGATAACAGAATCCTTTAGATTTGTTTCTTGTGTTAGCCTCTCTTTAATATCATGTTTCAGCTCATCACTTAATTTACTATATATACTGAAAAAAACATTTCTTATTTTTTCTTCATTGTCCTTTATAGTTATTCCGTAATATGTTTTCTTTGAAACCTGTATATCATATTCTTCTAATTTAGCAGTTACTAATTTAAAATCTTGAACTAATGTATTCTTACTAACATCAACATCCTTAGCTAACTCTTCTATTGTCACTTTACCTTTTATAATTAAACTCAATATAATTACTGTTATTCTGTCATCAGAAGAATAAACTTTATAATCCTGTTCATTTATTACTTCTTGAATATCTTGGCCATTTTTAAGAATTAATTTAATTCCTACTCTTGGCTTTCTTTCGAGAATTATATTTGATTCTTTTATTAAATCTTCAATAGAGTCTAAGTCATTTCTAATTGTTCTAGAACTAACTTCAAAAAACTTAGCAATACAATCAATTGTTACGTATTCATCTTTTGATTCTAAAAAATTAATTATATCCTTCTGTCTCTTGTTAAGTGTAATCAATTTTTCCCTCCTCAAGCTACCTTATGTCATTATTGTATTCGGTTTCATCGGTTTCTTCTATACCAATTTACTTCACTAATTGTGGCAACTTTTATAATATATTTAAATTTCAAATTAAATTCTAATTCATTCTTGCATTTTAATAAGGGGATTATAGTATAAAAATGTTCTTTTTTAGAATTACATTGAGATCATTTACTAAAAAATAAGTATTTCTATGTTTCTATTATCTTAATATTAATCAAATTTTATTAATATACAAATTCACTGCATTATATTTAATTAAAAGTAACCTAATTAATTTAAATTTCCCAGGAAATTTTTTCCTATTACTGGCTTTTAATTTTTTTTAAACTGTACTTTGTGATAATGTTGATCTCTGTATAAGAAATACATATTTAAATCAGATCCGATTTTTAAATAATACTCTATGAATTTTAATTATACAAACTTTCAATATTTAAAAACTATATACATCCTTATACAGCAAAAAGGCTATAGAGATGTTTATTACCCCCATAGCTTTCTCAAATTTAATATTATTTTCTTAAGTGCTATTGTTAATGCACAATCAAATAAATAACAAGTCCATTTGCCAGCCTGTTTTCCATTGCAATTTTGAACTTATTATTTATTTTAATGTACCTAAATAATTAAAAACTTAGTTTTACTATTATTTATATTGCTATTAAATTTCTAAAATTAATACTTGATATCCTTGTAAATTTAATTCATTTTCTTCAATAGTTATTGTTTCATAGTTATTAATTAAAACTTTTTTAGGAAGACTTGGTATTCTTATTTTATATTCGTCTTTTTGATAATTAGCTATTAACATTAATTTTTTCTCTTTACCTTTTCTGTAAAAAGAAAATATATTATCATATTGTTCTAAAGTAGGTTTAAATTCTCCATAGACTATAGCATTCTTAAATTCATCAGATTTTCTTAATTTTATAAGCTTCTTATAAAAACTAATTACTGAATTTTCATCACTAATTTGTGATTCTGCATTTATATGTTTATAATTTTTATTTATGGTAATCCATGGCTTTCCTTCTGTAAATCCTGCATTTTTACCGTTATTCCAATGGAATGGAGTTCTAGCATTGTCTCTACTATATTTATTTACAATTTTTAATGATTCTATCTCATTAAATCCATGTTCTATAGCAACCTTATATTGATCTATTGTTGAAATATCATCTATCTCTTTTATAGAATTAAATTTATTATTTGTCATTCCAATTTCTTGTCCTTGATATATAAACGGAATTCCCTTTAACATAAGTGATATAGCTGCCAGCATCTTTTTACTATAATCATTACAATCTTCAGCAGGTATATATCTGCTTACCCCTCTTGGTTCATCATGGTTTTCAATAATATTTGCTTTAAATCCTATATCAGCAGTTTTTACCTGACTATCAAAAATTACCTTTCTTAATTCATTTGTCTTAAAATCACAATAACCATACCAGCCTTTTTCATTACCACCTAACATGCTCATACTAAAATCAAACATAGAAGAAAAATATCCATCTTTTCCTATAAATTTATAAAGCTCATCTTCTTTTTCATTAAATACCTCACCTACAGTAAATGCATCAAACTTATCAAAAGTTTCTCTTTTTAATTCATTAAGCATATCCCCAACGCCTTTTGCTGCATTCAACATATTATATAAACTGCAAAGACCATCCTCTCTATCAGATGGAAAATCTTCAAATCTTAAATCCTTTTTTATATTAATAATCGCATCAATTCTAAATCCTGATAATCCTTTTTCAAGCCACCAGTTAATCATCTCATATATTTTTTTTCTCAATTTAGGGTTTTCCCAATTTAAATCTGGTTGTTCCTTAGCAAATAAATGTAGATAATATTTATTACTGTTAGGTATCTTCTCCCATACACTGCCTCCAAAATATGAACGCCAGTTACATGGTGGATTTCCATTTTTGCCTTCTCTAAAATAAAAATAATCCGCATATTCACCATCTGGATCTGCTATAGCTTTCTTAAACCATTCATGTTGATCAGAACAATGATTAACAACTAAATCCATTAATATATGCATATCTCTTGATTTAGCTTCTTTTAATAACTCATCCATATCTTCCATTGTTCCAAATTTAGGATCTATATTATAATAATCAGAAATATCATATCCTTGATCTACCATTGGAGAACAATAAATTGGAGAAATCCAAATTATATCTACTCCTAATTCTTTTAAATAATCAAGTTTATTAATAATTCCTCTTAAATCACCTATTCCATCTCCATTAGAATCATTAAAACTTTTAGGATATATTTGATATGCTACTTTATCATGCCACCATTTTTTTATCATAATTTATATTTAGTAAGATATTTAAATATTTACTATTAATCTCTTACTAAAATTCACCTCCTCATAAGACTCTCGTTGTTTTACTATAGTTATATAATACAGTCTTAAATTTAAGTTTTCTTACGTATTAGTGATTTAAAATTACGTTTTTATGACTTTTTATTAATAAAATTTTTTCTGTATTTCATAGGATTTATTCCTGTATGCTTTTTAAATACTTTAATAAAATTCCCCATGTTATGAAATCCACACTCTAAACATATATCCATAACTTGTCTATTAGTTTCCCTTAATAGTTCTTTGGCCTTCTTGATTCTATATTCATTAACATATTCCATAGGAGTTTTACCAATCATCCTTTTAAAAAACCGGCAAAAATATTGTTCATTCATATTAATTTGCTTAGCTAAATCTTTTATATGTATTTTTTCTGAATAATTATTTTGAATATAAGAGATAGCTATTTTTATATAATCTACTCTATAATCTTTATTTTTCTCATTCTCTTTTATAAGCAAATTATTTTCATATAGTATTGCTAAAATTTTTAATAAAGATGCCTTTATTTTTATTTGTGATGATAATTTTTCTGTAATATTACCTTCTGGATTTTGTGATATTTGTCCGCTTATTTTATATGCGTCTAAAATCTCAGAATACTCTTTTAAAATTTGTTCCCCATATTTTCCTTTTTTAAAAATAAAATGTGGCATCTTTAATTCACCATTTAATAATGGTTGAATTAATGAGCCTTGTATAGAATCAAACATATCAAAGCTAAGCATTTTTAAATCAAAAACAATAGCACTTTCTTTGCACGGGTGATTTGATTTGATAAAATGAAGCTCCTCACTATTGATAAAACAAATAGCTTCTTCATGTACAACATGCTTATCCATATCTATTTCTACTTGAAATTCACCTTTTTTCATGTGAATTAATTCTAATTGATCATGCCAATGGTGTTTCACTATTAAATTTTCTAAATCACTTTCTGTATAGTAAAATGCACACGGAAAATATGCCGTACCATGCTTTTTAATTTCCTTAAGTTGATTTTTCTCCATAATTTAACCTCTAACTTAAAATATAAATTAACCCATTACTTTTTATATAATTTTACCATATAAAAAATACTTTAAATTTAAATTACTATAACATTAAATAAATATAATTATCTAATATAGAACTCTTTAGTAATATTAACTAAACTTTATAATATTAAATTTTTGTATAGTTGTTGCAATAATAAAAAGAGTAGTTATTTGTTTTAAAATGCCCTTGAAATATAATACATTCTAAATCTAAAAACTACTCTTTCTTTTTAATGTTATTTATTTATAACTGTTTTAGCCATTTCAATCATTTGATCTTTATCAACATCATCATAATTACTATTTAATATACTGTATTGTATTCCATTCTCATACCATGAAACACACTGCATATTATCTTCAGTAATCTTATCTAACCCATATCCAATTTGTAAGGTTCCCTCATCTACCATTTTTAATTCTTCATCCGTTGGAACATACTTTTCAGGAACACCTTTGTACTTAAAACTATGATAATCTATCTTTAAATTGTTATAATAGACTACATCATTATATGAATTTTCTTCATTCGAACCTGTATACTTTTCTTCAACTTTTTGTGCACTAAGATATAGATGTTGATTTGAACTTGCACCACTTCTCTTATACTGAAAGTCAGCAGTTTTGGTTCTTGTAATAACTTCACCATCATCTTTTTTTAAGTCTTGATTTGAGAAGTTAAATGACTTAAATTCAAAATCTCCATCAAAAGTTTCTACATATTTAGGCAAAAACCCTACAGTATCCTCTACTTTATCAGTAGCAGGAAATTTATTAATATCGTTAAATCTACTACTACTTCCAATCCATGATAACCCATTTGTTGAAGCGGCCACTCCAGTAACAGTTGTAGCTATGCATAACAATCCTACTAGTATAGCTATTTTAGGCTTTGAAAATTTAAATTTCATATTAAAAAGTCCTCCCTTATTTTCCTTTAAAATTCCAGCTCTGATTTTAAAAAACATATTTTCTGGAGCTGAAATCTCATCAGATTTTTTATTTAAACATTCTGTAATTTTTTTATCCATACTATCATTTAACTTTTTGTCCATTAAGCTTCACACTCCTTTGCTTTTGATATTTCACACTTTTTATCCTTTGATAAGGTTTCTTTTAATTTTTTCCTTGCAGTATAAAGCCTTGATTTTACTGTCCCCTCAAAGCATCCCATAATTTTTGCAATTTCTTTTACACTCAATCCATTGAAGTAAAAAAGTATTATTGCTGTTTTTTGCTTTAAATTCAAATGTTCAATTTCAGCATGAAGTGTTTCTGCCTCTTGGTTTCTTATATATATATCAATTGATTTATCAATACTTTCATCATTTGCTTTTTCAAAAATATTTTCAAAAGGCAAAGCTTTTTTCTCTTTACCTACGTGTTTCCAAGCAATTCTTGTAAGAATTTTAAAAAACCATGGTTTAAATTGTTCTATATTCTTTAGACTCTTAGCACTTAAATAACATTTTATAAATGCTTCTTGTACAATATCTTCACTAGTAAATTTATTACCTGTAATTAAATATGCATATTTTAATGATTGACTTTTGTATATCTCAAATATTTCGCCTAAAGCGTTCATATCACCAGACTGGATTTTTTGAACAAGTTCCTTTTCACTCACTTTTATATCTCCTTCCTTAAAGGCCTCTCTAGATGCATCTATATATAAGAGACTTTAACTTTAAAAATGGTTCATTTATAATAAAAGATTTTTTTAAATATTTATTTTAACCTTATATATTCATCCTACTTATAGCCTATTGCAATAAAATAAGACTTTTAAAACAACTAAAAAAGCGCTCTTTGATTATGAAATGTACTTAAATCATAGGTACATTTTATTTCAAAGATAGCACTTTTAATTATATCGCTATAAAATTGTTTTTATTGCATATGCTATGTATTTATTATTATATAAATAATTTGATTATTACTATAAGTAATGCTGAAAATATTGCTGTTATTGGAATAGTTAAAACCCATGCCCAAACTATTTGTTTAGCTACTCCCCATTTTACATTTTTAAACCTTTTAGATGCTCCAACCCCCATTATGGTTGTTGTTATTATATGTGTTGTACTTACTGGTGCATGAAATAATGTTGCTGTTAATATTACACAAGCAGCACCAGTTTGAGCTGCAAATCCATTTACCGGAGTTAATTTTGCCATTCCACTTCCCATAGTTTTTATTATCTTTTTACCACCTATAGAAGTTCCAAGTGCCATTGATAATGCACAAATAAAAATTACCCATGCAGGCACTTCAAATGTGCTTATTAACCCACCACTTAGTAATGCCATCGTTATTATTCCCATAGATTTTTGTGCATCATTTCCACCATGGTTAAATGCCATAAATGCTCCAGCTAATACTTGTAATTTTAAAAATATCTTATTTACAACAGTTCTCTTATGAGACTTTAATGCAAAATTTAATATTACCATCAATATATATCCAACTATAAATCCTATTACAGGTGAAAGAAATAACCATAAAATTACGCTATGAAAAAGATTGTACCAATTAACAACATTAAGAGTACTAGTATATGCAATTCCTGCTCCTACAAGTGCTCCTATTAAAGCATGAGATGAACTACTTGGAATTCCAAAATACCATGTTAGCAAATTCCAAATTATAGATGAAATTAATACACACATTATTACCCATTGTGGTATAGATGTATGACTTACAATATTTTCACCAACTGTTTTTGCAACTGCTGTCCCCATAAAGGCACCTAAAAAATTAAATATACAACATATTATTATAGCTTGTTTAGGAGTAAGTGCCCTTGTAGTTATTGAAGTTGCAACCGCTGTAGCTGTATCATGAAATCCATTTATAAAGTCAAATGTTACCGCAAAAATTATTATTAGTATTGTTACAATTAACGAACTATGCATTTTTAATTACAACTCTTTCTACTATATTAGCCACTTTTTCACAATTATCCACTGTATCTTCTAAAATTTGATAGATTTCTTTCCATTTCATAATTTCAATTGGATTCTCTTCATACTTAAATAATTGCTGTACAGTTTTTCTAAATATCTTATCTGCTTCACTTTCAGTTTTACTTATATTCATGATTTTAGTATTTATACTTTTAGATTTACAACCATGTATTTTTAACTCACTCATTAAAACTACAAGTTCTTCAGTAGCTTGTACTAACATATTACATATTTCTCTTAATTCCTCTGTACTTTCTGTTATATCAAACATTATAAATCTGTGAACTGTTGAATTAATGGAATCTAAAATATTATCCATTTCTTTTATTATTTCATATATGTCTTCTCGGTCTATAGGTGTTATAAATGCATCATTTAATTCTTTAATTAAAGTGCGAACTAATTCATCACCAATGTTTTCTAATTCTGATGTATTCTTTACTTGTATTTCTCTCTTATCTAAACACTCCAAACTTTTTCTCAATTCAATAGCAGCTTCATTAACAATTTCAGCCGATTTTAATAACATCTGGTAAAATTTATCTTCTTTACAATTAAAATTTAACATTATTTCATCTCCTAGATTAATATAAAAATATTATATCTGATTTTAACCCCAAAATAATTATATTCCTTTTGTAGTAATTTTTTAAACTGGTTTGAGTAAAATTTTATAAATTTAACATAGATTTAATATTTTATGTAAAGTATTTAACTTATAAGTACTAATAAGAGTCCATTATTTTATAGTTTAAAGTATTTAATTTATAAATAACAAATAATAACTCTAATATTATTCATGAATAAACTATCTATATCTAACTAATTATAATAAATATTAAATAATAATTGTGTGAGGTATATACTTATGAAAAAATTCATTAAGATCTGCTTTATTGTATTTCTAACTATAATATTTTCTTTTAATTCAATATTGTATTCCCAAAAAGTTTTCTCAGATATAAGTGTCATGAAAAATTCTTCAAGTAATTATTCACAGAATTTTAATACTGATATTTTAAACACCAATGAACCTTATATTAAAAGTTCCATACAACCAAAATACTTATATGTTATATCAGAAAATGATATGACTAGAGAAGAACAAACTATGATTTCTACACTACAAGGCATTATTGCTGCTAAATCTGATCATCAAATTTATATTATTAGTCCTAACGAACCCGATTATGAAACTTGGCTAAAAGATTTAAAACATAATTATAATGTTAAATATAAAATTATTAAAAATCCTTGGAAATTATTAAATAAATTTAAATCATATATAGATGGATACGTATTATACAGTAAACTGAATTATCCTTCTATAAATAATGCTTGCACTCTTGCCTCTTTAAAAAATTCAATTGCTATTGATGAATCATTAGAAAACAAAGTCAAAACTTATGGCGTGAATACTTTAATTGAAGATTGCAAAGATACAGATAAATATTGGGCATATAATAATTTGTGGAATTCAGGGTTAAATCATTCTACTGTGATCGAATTGTCTCCAGATAAAACTATGGCTTTAAGAGATTATGCGATACTATCAAAATCTCTAATTTTTTATGAAGATGATATAACTGATAGTTCTTTAAGAGAAACTATTTTTAAATCTATGAATAATAATTCACATTGTTTAGGTTGGGGACCGGATGAACATACTAATGTAACTATTGCTTCTAAGTTTGGTATAGATATAATTGCTGCTGATTGGTCTTATAATCTTTCAGTATTAAGTTCATATCCATCTACTCCACAAACTCAAAAATCTAATAATGATGTTTTATCAGAAGATGGTGTTCATTATGTTACATTTATTATGTCTGATGGTGATAATCAACAATGGTTACTTGGTAGCAATTATAGTTCAAAAAATTGGTATGGATCTGCTTATAGAGGAAACTTCAATTTAGGTTGGTCTATAAGTCCATCTATTTATTATTTAGCACCTACAGTTTTTAATAAATACTATACAAGTTCTAGTTGTTCAAAATACAATGATAACTACATAGTTCCGCCTTCTGGAAATGGATATATGTATCCTAGTAAATTTCCTATTAACAAACTAGATGATTATACTAAAACACTAGATGAATATATGCACAAAGTTGATCAAAATTATGTACTAATACTTGATGATGATTCTTTTTATAGAAGGGATTTGTGGGAAAAATATACTAAACGTAATAATATAAATGGACTTTTTTATCTTAACTATGAAAAAAATAATAGTTATGATGGGAAACTACTTTGGACAAATAATAAACCTATAGTATCCTGTCGTGATTTACTTTGGGGTGGATTAGAGGATGAAAATCAATTAATTAAAAATATTAATAATAGAATTGACTTAGGTTATACAGATATAAATAATCCTAATTCTTATACATTCGTTTATGTTCATGTATGGAGTAATACCATGGACAATGTTCAAGATGTTGTAAATAAATTAAACGAAAATTCTAAAGTAAGAATTGTCACTCCAGATACCTTTATGAGATTAATAAAAAACAATATAAAACCTTATTGATATTAATTAATTTTATAAGTTTTAAATAGTAACCTAAAATAAAAATAACTGTAACTAAGAATTATTTGTTAATCTAGTTACAGTTATTTTTTAGCATTATTAAATTTTATTGATTATTTAAACATAACCCATTTTTCATTCCTAGGCCATTTCCTTTTCCTTTTCCAAATTGAAATTTCCTAGAATTATTTGAAGCTTTATTTAGTCCAGCCCCTTGTTCATTTGTTTTATTTTCGCCTGGAGTTGTACAAGTCTCTGACTTTGTTCTCATTTCCTCCTTGATTTCTTCTCCTCTTTCTGCTGTAATATTTCCATTCTCTACTGCCTTGCCTACTCTTTCAAACTTAATATTTAACATTTCGCTTTTAGCCTCTTCAAATGATAATCCCTTATCCATTAAAGTTTGAACTCCTGTTGTTCCATTAGATTTATAATCACTTGTTGTAGATATTTCATCAGCAAATGCCAACACACTTCCACTTATTGTTAATACACCTACTAATACTAAAGTTAATATTGATTTTTTCATCTTAATCCCTCCAATTAATAATTGTTCAATCTTTTATATAATTTATTTTATATATTTATATTAACTGGTTAATGTAACATTTATGTCACATTAATATAATACTTGTTTAACATTTATAATAAATTTACTATATTAAAGGAATTTTAATCCAAAATTCAACTCCAAGATCTTTATTTTCTATTCCATACTGTCCTTTATGAAGTTTAACTATTTCCCTTACTATAGTTAATCCAAGACCAACCCTTTTTTCTTTATAATTTCTAACCTTATCAAGTCTAACAAATCCATCCCATATTTTTTCTAGATACTTATCTTCAATATTTTTTCCACTATTAAATACCTTGATTATTCCTGATGATAAAACAGTTATCTTAATAATATTTTTCTTATCTACATGATTTAAAGCATTATTAATATAATTTTGGATTGCTTGTTCTAATCTTATTTTATCTGCAATTACTATTGTAGATTCAAATTTAGAAATTAAATTAATATCCATTTTTTTGAATTGTAGTGAATTCTTTTTTACTATTTTCTTAACTAAATCAGCTAAATTTACTTCTTTGATTTCTAAACTAAATGTATTTGACTCTAATTTATATAAATCTAAAAGATCATTTACTATTATTTGCATTCTTTCTGCCTCATCATTAATAACACCCAAATAATATTCTTTATCCTCATTTGAAGATACAATTTCACCAGAAAGAGCCTGTGCATAACCTAAAATAACTGTAATTGGACTTTTTAATTCATGAGATACAGATGAAACAAATTCTTTTCTTAATTTTTGATTTTCTTTTTCTTTTTTTATCATGCTTTCAAGTTTTAAATTTTTATGATTCAATTCACTTAAAGTATTTTCAATTTTATGAGAAAGATTATTTACGCTCTTGCTTAATACTGATATTTCATCTTTACCTTTTACCTCAATATCCTCACTAAAATCTAACTCTTTAATTTTCATAGTTTTTTTAGTAATCTCTATAATTGGTTTTGTAAATCTAGTAGAAAATATTAAAGTTAGGACAATAATCAAAAATATAATAGGGCTAAATATTAATATTAAAAGATTTATGGATTTAGATTTTGCATCATCTATAATATTTATTGGTGTTTTTATAATTATTTTATTTAAGTTATTATCAAGTTCCTTTATTGCTGTTAAAAAATTTACACCAGTAGATTTATCATGAAGAATCAATCTATCTATTTCATTAATTCTTCCTATATCTTTAATGTTTTTAAATTTATTTTGGCCAAATCCTCCATTATTTTTTCCTTCATGTGTAGCATATATGGTTTTATCTAAATTTTTATCTTTTATATCTATTTGCACATTGTATTCATCTGCTAATTCATCTACTCTTTCTTTAAAATCAGAATTATGATTTATATCTATAATTGATTCTATTTGTAATATTATTATTTCCATTTCTTTTAATTTTTCTTTTTCAAAATACGACTTAAATATAGATCCATAAATAATTATACCTACTATAAAAATGCTTAAAATTAATGTTATTCCAAAGAATAATTTTAGTTTTATTGACTTCATCATTCTTCACCTAACTTATATCCAAAACCTCTTATAGTTCTTAAATCAACAGCATAATATTCTAGTTTATTTCTTAAACGATTAATATGAGTGTCTACCGTCCTTGTATCTCCTAAATATTCTTCTTTCCATATTACTCTAAGTAGGGTTTCTCTATTAATTACTCTATTAACATTATTTATAAAATATATGAGTAATTCATATTCCTTTGGGCTAAGATCTATCAATCTATTGTCTAATTTAACTAAATGTTTATCTTGATCTACCTCTATTCCTTTAAAATTCAATATATTATTTTTTGCTTTTATATTATTATTTTTTAATAACCTTTTTACTCTTGCTAATAATAATTCTATTTTAAACGGCTTAGAGACATAATCATCTGCACCAATATCAAAACCAAAAAGTTCATCTAAGTCACTATCCTTAGCTGTAAGAATAATAATGGGTACTGAAGAAGTTTTTCTTATTTCTTTGCAAACAATCCACCCATCGTAAATTGGCATCATCACATCTAATATAATAAGGTCAAAAATTTGACTTTTAAATTTTTCTAAAGCCTGTTCTCCATCAGTAACTATAACCACTTCATATTTATTAAATCGAAAAAAATCTGATAATAATCTTAAAATTCTTTCATCATCATCTGCTATTAAAATTTTCATATATAATTTTACCTTCAACTTTCTTTATAAAAATACTATTTTAATATATATTTTATCAAACAATCTATTATAATACCCATTATTATTATGTCTAGATTTGAAATAAAAAATATCAAATCATATCCCTAGCTTTTTCTAAAATTTTTAAACTAATTTGAGTAAATTTTTATAAATTTAACATAAAAATAATATTTTTTGAAAACCTTTTACGTGTAAAATAATTACTTTTAAGGTTATTTTTAATATATTAATCTCCTAAAAAATAATAAAACCAACTAATTATTGTGTAAAAACTTAGTTGATTTTATTATTTCCATAAATTATTTAATATAAAAGCTAAAATTTGATGTCTAAATTTGTGGTAAAAAAACCCTTAATTGATACTTGCTACAAATTAAAATCTGTAGTATTATTCAATTGTGGTAATAATATTGACCATAATTGAATAATTTTTTATAGTAAGAGAGTTTATTGATCGCTATTTTTAAAGGTTCATTTTTGCCTTTGTTAATAGCGCTTTTTTAATTTTATTATTACGAATTTAATGAAAACGTTTAGGAGTGGTATTAATGAAAAAAACACGTAAATTAGTAGCTTTAGCTACTGCATTAGTTTTAAGTGTAGGTCTTGTTGTTTGTGGACAAGTGAGTTGTAATGCAGCAACAATTTCAGCTTCAAAGGAAGCAAATCAAAGTATTAATAAATCTGATAAAATAATAATTGCTCACAGGGGAGCTTCAGGATATTTACCTGAGCATACTTTAGAAGCATACTCTTTAGCATATGCAATGGGAGTAGATTATATAGAAGCAGATGTTAATATCACTAAAGATGGTGTTCCTGTAGTAATGCATGACACTCATCTAGATACAACAACTAATGTGGCTGATCTTTATCCAAGCAGAAAACGTGCTGATGGAAGATATTATATAGTTGACTTTACTTTAAAAGAAATTAAAAATCTTAACGTACATGAACGTATAGATCTTGATACAGGAAAAGCTGTTTTCAAAGACAGATTTACACTAGGAAATTCTCATTTTGAAGTACCTACTTTAGAAGAAGAAATTCAATTAATTCAAGGACTTAACAAGAGTACTGGACGTAATGTAGGAATATATCCTGAATTGAAATTCCCTAAATTCTATAAAGAAAACGGACATGATATTGGAGCTATAACTTTAAAGATGCTTGAAGAATACGATTACAATAAAAAGGATGCTAAATGTTACATCCAATGTTTCGATCCAACTTATTTAAAAAGCTTTAAAGAAACTTTAAACCCTAAATGTAAGTTAGTTCAATTAATAGGTCACTCAGATTGGGAAGATAATGAAGGTGATGATGTTCCATACTTACTTTCTGCTAAGGGATTAAAAGAAATTGCAAAATATGCTGATGGCGTTGGTCCATCTATAGATCAAATATTAGATGAAGATGGAAATCAAAAGAAGAGCGCTTTAGTTGCTAATGCAAACTTCGTAAAAGATTCACATGCTAATAATCTTGAAATCCATCCATATACAGTACGTAAAGATGATCTACCAAAATACGCTAAAGATGCAGATCAATTCATTAGAAAATTATTATTTGAAGTTAATGTAGATGGTTTATTTACAGATTTTGCCGATATTGGAGTAAAGGCCAAAAGTGCAGGACCAATAAAATAATTCAAATAAATATTTATACAATAATAAGGTATTAATCAATGCATAAGTACAACTGGACAGATTAAATAAAAACAAGTTACCGATAGTTAAGATTTTCTTCTAACTATCGGTAACTTTTATATACTAATAATTAAATATGTATTACAACAAACTTATCATATACTTATATTCTATCTAGCTTGCTGAGTTCTACCACTTTGTCTCTTTCCTTGTTGACCACCATTGCCTTGGCTTCTTCTTTTATCACCATACCAATTTCTTTTTGGTTTTTTATTAGCATCAGTAGTCTTCTTGTCTGCTTCTTTCCTTTGAGCAGGTTCTCTAGTTATAGCTATTCTTTCAAATTCAACATTCTTCATTACAGGAATGTTTTTTCCTATTGTTTTTTCAATATCCTTAAGTGCACTTTTTTCATCAACATCACAAAATGATATTGCTACACCACTATTTCCAGCTCTTCCAGTTCTTCCAATTCTATGTACATAAGTTTCTGGTACGTCAGGTAAGTCATAATTTATAACGTGAGATAATCCATCTACATCTATTCCTCTTGCAGCTATATCAGTTGCTACTAAAACTCTTATTTTACCTTCTTTAAAATTGCTTAAAGCAAGTTGTCTTGCATTTTGAGACTTATTACCATGAATTGCTTGAGACTCAGTTCCAGTCTTAGCAAGATCTTTTACAATATTATTTGCTCCATATTTTGTTCTTGAAAATACTAATAATGACTTAATAGATTCATCTTTAAGAAGATGAACAAGTAAAGATTTCTTATCTTTCTTTGTAACAAAATATACTCCTTGAGTAATAGTATCTATAGTTGATGAAACAGGTGCTACTTCAACTTTTACTGGATCTTTAAGAATACTGTTTACTAAGCTCTTAACTTCTGAAGGCATAGTCGCAGAAAATAAAAGATTCTGTCTAACCTTTGGTAACTTAGCTACTATCTTCTTAACATCACGAACCATTCCCATATCAAACATACGATCAGCTTCATCTAAAACAAAATGTTTAACATTGCTTAAATCAATATATTTTTGATCTATTAAATCAAGTAATCTTCCTGGCGTTGCAATTAAAATATCTACTCCTTCACCTAATATTCTAGTTTGAGGTTTTTGTGATACTCCACCAAATATTACTGTATTTTTAATATTAGTATGCTTACTATAAAGAGTAAAATTCTCTTCTATTTGAATTGCTAATTCTCTAGTTGGTGCTAATATTAAAGCTTTTATTGTTCTTGATTTATCTGATTTTTTTTGATTTTGTGCTATGTTTTGTAAAACAGGAATAGCAAAAGCTGCTGTCTTACCTGTACCTGTTTGTGCACATCCTAAAAAATCTCTTCCATTTAACAATGATGGAATTGATTGTTCTTGTATTGGTGTAGGATTTGTATATCCCGCTTCTGTTAAAGCCTTTTGAATTGGTTCTATTATATTTAAATCTTTAAATAACATTTTTTCTCCTTTTTAGGGCATTATAAAAATTCACTGCCCTCATAAATTATATTATTAAAATAAACTCTTTTTTATTTCTTTACAAAAAACAAAGAAAGACACTAGCTATGTATAAGTAACAAACCCATACTTATAGCGAGAGTCTCTCATAATTATTATACAATTATTTTAGTAAAATAGCATTACTTATTTATTGGAATATTATTTTACTTTTATTCTTTATTTATGGTATGGTTCTCTAAATTATTAGTAATTTCTAATTTTATTTACTAATAATAGAAATATCAAAAAAGGTTGTAGTTTAAACTACAACCTTATAACAATCTAAAATTATCTTCTATTTTGTTCTTTTTTAGCTCTTCTACAAGCTGCACATCTTGTTGGTTCGTTATCGAATCCTTTTTCTTTGTAGAATTCTTGTTCTCCTACTGTAAATATGAATTCACTACCACAATCTCTGCATACAATTGTCTTATCTGTCATAAATATTCCTCCTAAATTTAAGATTCTAAATGGATAATATAATCTCTAATTTACGAGAAACTATCTATCTAAATGAAACTTTTTTATTAGCATATTCGCTATTTATTTATCATAGCATACTAATTAATTTATTACAATACCTTTTTCATTATAAACTTAAACTGTCTAAAAAACTTTATAATATATTTTGATTTTTTTCTTGAATTTCATGCATTGTTCTCATCACATTTCTTGCAATAGGTTGCACAATAAGCAATTCCAAAAATATAGCTACACAAAAGTTGCGTGGCCAGCAAATTAGGAACTCTTTAATAACTTCCAGACTGAATCCATTTGCTAAGCTTCCTCCCACAATTGTCATAATGATAGACATACCAATAACGGTAAAAAATGTCCTAAACAGAATATGAGCATTTAAACAATCTTTTGATGAACTAAAAACATTTACTAGCTTATCAGCTATCTTCCCAACAATAAATATTTCAAGTATCATTGCAATTACAAAAACTAATGGAAATGACTTTAATGATGTAATTATAGCTTTTCCTGAAACTCCACCCATATTAATACAAATATTCATAGTTGCCATAAAAATGCAAGTCAATGCACATATAACACCCCCATAAATCAATCCTTCTTTTCCATTGCTAGGCATACATTTTTCCATAATATCCTCCTTATTTTACTTAAATAAAAAATGCGTTATATCGACGACAAGTGGTATGACCGTCGGTACAACGCATTGCTTTCATAAGTATAGCATAAATTTTTTCATTGATGTAATACCCTAATTTTATTTTTCACTTTTTTAATTATATATTTATTTAATTTCACATTTATTTATGATACGGTTCTCCATTACTTATTCTAAATGCTCTATATATTTGTTCTAATAGCATAACTCTGAAGAGTTGATGTGGAAATGTCATTTTACTGAAGCAAAGACTATGATTAGATCTTTTTAAAACAGCTTCACTTAAACCTAAGCTTCCTCCAATTACAAAGCATAAGTTACTATTGCCTCTTACTCCACAATTATCAATGAATTTAGATAGTTCTTCTGATGACATCATCTTACCTTTAAGATCTAATGTGATTACATACATGTTATCTTTTATAGAATTTAAAATCTTATTGCCTTCTTTATCCTTTATGATAAGTTCGTCCTTTTCAGAGGCATTGTCTGGAGTTTGCTCATCTTGTAGCTCCAATATATTTAATTTACAATAACGAGATAATCTTTTAGAATACTCATCTATAGCATGTTTTAAATATTTTTCTTTAAGTTTTCCTACTGAAATAATTGTTATATTCATATTTTCTCCTTAGTTTTATAATCTATTTTATTTTCACCTTATATTTTAGGTAATTATCAATATTTTAGTACAAAAATAAGCTCGTAAAAGTTAATCTTTTTTACAAGCTAATATCAAGCTAATATATAAAACTAAAAGTTCTACCTATACTAAAATATAACTATACACTTTAAACACAAATCTGTTTTTTAATAGCCTAAAGTTTCATTTACAAATATTACATGTATTCTATCTTTATCAATTTGTCTCTTAATTAATGTATATTCATTACAAATTCTTTCTTTATTATCACAATCCATGCATTTTCCTATTTTTGAACATGGTGTGGCCTTATTTAATCTTTTTGTATTTGCTGGTGCTGATACTTCTTTATTTCTTTTAATTGCATCCTCTATAGTTGGAACTATCTTATTTACACCTGCAATTATTATTACTTTTTTGGGTCCATAAAGAATAGCTGCTACCCGATTACCATTACCATCAACATTATAAATTTCACCTTTTTCAGTAATGGCATTTGAGCTTGTGAAATAAACATCTGAAAGAAATGCTTGTCTGTATATTTCGTTTACTTCTTCACGTGTGATGTTAGGTTTATTTCTATCTAATAAATTATATTTTCCGCTCTTAAGATAATCCATAACCCCACATTCAAATAAGGTCATTGATCCTCCAAATGCAATTTTATTGCCTGGTTCTATTATATTTTCTATAATACCTATTAAGTAATCTTTAGATCTAGCAAAATATCCATTCATATTACTTTTTCTTAACGCATCTATTGTTCTTAATATCTTTTGTTCATTTACCCACATAATATTATTGTCCATATTATCACCCCATACTATACTATATTTATAATCCCAATCAATTATATTGAGTATAAACCATAATACAAAATTTACCATATAAAATTCAAATACTACCCTTTAATATTTTGACTTAATTTAAAAATATATATTATCTTTTATTAATCCTAAAATCTAATAAAATAATTTTAATATTCTTAAGTTCCATTACTTTATCTAACTTTACTTATGTATATATTAACCTCTTATTAAAATATATGCTTATTTATTGACAAGAAGTTTACTATAGTTATCAACCAATACCTAAGGATTAGTTGATTATGAGTTTAAATTCTTATATATTTTTTCAATGGTTGTTCATAAAAATTTCTATATATAAATAAAAGGGATCGTTGTAGATCCCTTATTAGAAAACTATTTACCACAACACTTTTTATATTTCTTTCCGCTTCCACATGGACAATCATCATTTCTTCCAACTTTTTCATTATTTCTAATGATTTTAGAATCTCTAAATTGTTTTTGAATTTCTTTTCTCTTTTCTTCTGAGAATATTCCATCCCATTGTGGTAAAGTGTAAAGATATTCAGCTTTTGCATCTAACATATTATAATATAAATTTTCTAAATCAATATCTAATACTAATTCAGTATTTTCATCTAAATTTTCTAAATCATATTGATTTCTTAAACTATCATTTATTCCATCAATAAATCCCATTATAAATTCTAATGAAGAATCATATTCTTTTGCTAAACCAGCAATTGTTGTCTTCTTAGGTTCCTTGTGTTTTGCTAATAAATCTTTATAAATGCTTTTTTCTAACTTACTATATTCTTGCCAGAAAGCATTTTCTCCCTTAGTTTTTACATAGTCTACAACCATATTAGTCCAATCTGTATATAAACTCATTTTTAAAATCCTCCCTTAATGTTGCTTTTGTTTTATATTTATAAATTTATTTCATAGTAACCAATTTAAAATTCTATAAATTCACTAGGTTCATGTCTATTTGCCATAGTTAATGTTATGTCATTTTTTTCATTAATTCCATTTTCTCTTAATACATTAACTACTGTTTGATATGCTAAATCAGGTTGATTATTAGTACTACTTAAATGTCCTAAAATAACCTTCTTATTAAAGCCATTCTTTAATATTTCTACAATAGCTTCACCGCAATCATCATTAGATAAATGTCCTATCTCACTTAATATTCTTCTTTTTAAGCTATACGGATATGGTCCATATTTAAGCATACTGACATCATGATTACTTTCAAGTAAAATAATTTCTGATTCTTTGATATTATCATATATTTCTTTTGTAAATGTTCCTAAATCAGTTGCTACACTAACTTTTTTATCTTTGTTAGCAATAGTATACCCCATAGGAGATATTGAATCATGAGGAATATTAAAGGCTTTCACATCTAAGTCTTTAATTTGAGTAACTGATCTTTTATCAATCACCTTTATATTATGCTCTTTTATCTTTCCAATTAATGATTCCATAGCATTCCAAGTGTTGGAATTTGCATATATAGGTATATCATATTTTCTTGATAAAACCCCAACACCCTTTATATGATCACTATGTTCATGTGTTACAAAAATACCATCTAAATCATTTGGTGACTGATTTATTGATTTCAATGCTTCATCAATTCTTTTACCTGGAAGTCCAGCATCTATTAATATTTTTGATTTTTCAGAAGCAACAAACATACTATTACCACTGCTTCCACTGTATAAAGAACAGAATATCATTTAAATTCCTCCTATGATAACATAAAAAGCCACTCTATTCTACTGTAGTCCTCTTTATATCCGCCCCTAAAGCTCTTAATTTATTTTCTATATGTGGATATCCTCTATCTATATGTTCTATACTTGTTATTTCTGTTCTTCCTTCAGCTAATAAACCAGCTATAACCATAGCAGCTCCAGCTCTTAAATCAGTTGCTTTCACTACTGCTCCAGTAAGTCTTTTAACCCCTTCAATAATAGCTACTCTACCTTCAACTTTTATGTTAGCGCCCATCTTTTTAAGTTCATCTATATGTTTATGTCTATTTTCCCATATAGACTCAGTAACTATACTTTTTCCATAAATAACGCTTAATAAAGCTGACATAGGTTGTTGAATATCAGTAGGGAATCCTGGATAAGGAGTAGTCTTTACGTTTACTGCTTTTAGTTCATCACTAGCGCAAACCCTTATACAATCATCATCTTCTTCAATTACTGCACCCATTTCTTTAAGTTTTGCTGAAATTGATTCTAAATGCTTTGGAATAACATTCCTTACATAAACATCTCCACGAGTTGCAACAGCTGCTATCATAAATGTACCAGCTTCTATTTGGTCAGGTATAACACTATAAGAACAACCTTTTAATTTTTCAACACCTTGTATTCTAATAATATCAGTACCAGCACCTTTAATATTTGCACCCATTGAGTTTAAGAAATTAGCTACGTCAACTACATGTGGTTCTTTAGCCACGTTTTCAAGAGTAGTAACACCATCTGCTAATGTTGCTGCAATCATCACATTTATTGTAGCACCTACTGATACTACATCAAAGAATATATTTGTTCCTTGTAATTTTTTTGCTTTTACTATTACAGCACCATGTTCTATAGTAACTTCTGCACCAAGAGCTTCAAATCCTTTTATGTGTTGATCTATCGGTCTAACACCAATTGGACATCCACCAGGTAATACAACCTTTGCTTGCTTAAATCTTGCTAATAAAGCTCCTATAAAGTAATACGATGCTCTCATTCTTCTTACATCCTCAGTTGAGGCATCAAAATTACTTACATTCGTACTATCTATCTCTAATGTATTATTATCTATTTTTACTGTATTACAACCTAAACTTTCTAATATTCTTTCAAGGCAATGTACATCTTCAATATCTGGTATATTATCAATTACACATTTTCCTTCACTAGCCATTATAGCTGCTGGCAATATTGCTACAGCTGCATTTTTAGCGCCATTGATCTCAACAGACCCTCTAAGAATATTCCCTCCATTTATTATCAATCTTTCCATCGAATTCACCCTATTCATAAAATCTATATTTAAATACGTCAAACTCCTGATTATATCTATATTTTAATTAGACATTATTGTCCTATTATATTTATTAAAATCTACTTTTATCATTATATCATAAACTTAATTTATTTAAATATATTTTTTCCTTATATTAATAGTTTTTTAAACATTTTACTTAATAAATTTCCTTTTTATAATATTAAATGTAATATAGTTAAATTTTAGCGATGTAAATTGTGGTTATTTTGTTAAATTATTTATGTGATTACATTTTTATTATTATCATTCATGTTTTAATTATTCTTCTATTTTTTTATTTGTTCTATTGTGTTATAATTTACTAAAACTTTGTAATAGCAAGACATTAGTTTAGATTGTGAGGTTTACATGAAGTATTATATAGTTGCGGTATTTGATGATGAAACATATCAATTAATTTCACCTATTCAAAAAAATATGTCAAAGAAATTTAGAGGCAATAGAAATTCACCTCTGCCATTTATTCCTTTATGCATTATTGATAATCCTAATTTTGATAAACTTTATCCGATTATAAATAAAATTATATCACCATATAAGGTTTTTAGAATTGATGCTTTGGATTCTGTCTATGTATACGATAATACTAGAAGTGTTAATTTAAGGATTGATAATAGAGGATATATTAAGAGAATTTCTCGTGCTCTTAGTGACATGCTTATTTTAAGTGGGTTTAATATTAAAACATTTGATGAGAATTTTGTTTCTCTATCAAATTTAGGTTATATATCAAAAGACTATAAAAAGCAGGATATAAAGTTGAATTTTCCATACCTATATAAAAACAATCCTTATATAAAATTAAAGATTAAAAAAATAGAAGTTTGGAAAATACCTACATCTAAAAAAGATTTACCGTTAAAATCATTTGTTTTAAAAGAATTTTAAATATATTTATTTTAGTAAAAGAGAATTTGATAATTAATCATTCCCTTTTACTATTATTTTTGTATTTTTAAGAAAATTTAAAATATTTTTTATTGTAGTCGTTTTCTCCACTTTCTTTTATTTTAAAACTTTTGTAAAATAAAAATAATGATATATAAAGTAGGGGGATTCAGTATGAATGTTAAAGACCTCTTTGAAACTCAAAGAATAATAAATAAAAATTTAACATTAAATAGTCAATTAGATGACTATAAGATTCAAACTAGAAAATATTTGGAATTCAACGTTAAGATTAGCGAATTAGCTAATGAAACTAAATGCTTTAAATACCTGATGGATACTAACAATTTGATAGATATGCAAGTTGTATTTAAAAAATATGTATCCTGTTTATCGCAAATTATTACTATCGGACTAGATAATAATTATTCTGATATAACTAAGATTGATGTAAAACCTAATGACTACTGTTTAAGTGATCAATTTTTAAACTTATATATTGATATAAACGATTTAATTATATCACCATCAAAAGATCACTACCTTACTTTATTCGAAGACATATTAAGTTTAGCAATAACCTTAGGGTTTACTCAAAATGAACTTAAAAATGAATTTTCTAAAAATACTTACGAAAAAGTAGCTCTTTAATTAAGAGCTACTTTTTTCTTTACAATTAAATTCCTAAGTCTTAAAAAATTATATTTAATTAATTCATAAACTATTAAAAATAATAAATTTACATATACAATATTTACCTTAAAAATTTACCTTAGATATTTTTTATAACTCTAATATTTGTCTATTTATAAGGACATAATATTTTTGAGGTGATTTTTATGATGGGCATAATATATGCTATAATTTCTGGAATTTCAATGAGTTTACAAGGAGTATTTAACACAAAATTAGGCGAAAAAATAGGGCTTTGGGAAACAAATGTTATTGTACAGCTTACTGGACTAATTTTAACTTTAGTTATATCCTTTTTTTGGGGAAAAGGAAGCTATTCTAATATAAAAAATGCTAATAAGTTATTTCTTTTAGGAGGAGCACTTGGCGTTGTTATTATATTTACTGTAATGAAAAGTATTGGTGGAATGGGTACTACATTTGGTATAGGAATTATATTAATAGCTCAACTCTTAGCCGCAGGTATAATTGATGCCTTTGGATTGTTTGGCACTGAAAAAATTAAATTTTGCCTTCATGAATTTTTAGGAATAGCAATTATGATAGTAGGTATTATAATATTTAAATGGAAACACTAATTCAATCGTTGTATAATATTTTTGAATTATACATTTTAAATACAGGAAGGACTTTCTATGTCAAATTTTTTTAAGAATATAAATTTTTTATTTAATTTAACTAATAACAATATAAAAGAATACTTTAAAGAGAAGAATTCTATTAAATTTGACCAATTAGAATTAAATTCTATTAATTGGTTTGGTCATGCTACAACAGTTATTAACTTAAGTGGAAAAGTAATTATAACTGATCCTGTCTTATCTAATGTATTAGGTTATTTTAAAAGAGTTGTTGAAAAACCTAATTACTTAAAAGATTTAAAGGTAGATTATATACTTTTATCTCATGGACATATGGATCATATGCATTTTCCGTCTCTTAGCAAACTTAATAAAGATGCTATTGTTATAGCACCTAAGGGCTATAAAAAAATCCTTAGATTATTAGGATTTAAAAATGTATTTCTTTTGCATCCTAATGAAACATATGAAGATAATAATATTAAAATAACTGCATATGAAGCAAATCATGACGGAAGAAGATTTTATGTAGGAATTGATGATGAGAGTTTATCTTATCTGATTGAAAGACATGATAAAAAAGTTTTTTTTGCTGGTGATACTGCTTTTACTGATAATTTTAAAGGAATTACATCTGATATTGCTTTGATGCCTGTTGGATGTTATATGCCTGAAAGATTTTCTCATATGCATTGTACTCCACTGGAATCTTATGAGATGTTTAAAATGATGAATTCTAAGGTAATGATACCTATTCACTATAAAACCTTTATAATATCATTAGAAGATTTTAATGAAACTGAAGTTATATTAAAAGATCTGAAAGATGACAATATAAAGATAATTGATATTGGAGAAACCTTTATTTTCTAATCTTATTCTTTGTTCATATATATTTAAATATTTATTTAAATATTTTAGTTAACTTGTGTATTAACAAAACACTTATTATTCATATACTATATATTGAAATAACTAATTGGGAGAAGAATATGTTTGCATTTTCATATAAAAATAAGTTAGATCCTAATTTAAAGCACTATATGTCTAATAATTGTTATAAAAATTATCGAGTGCTGATAAAATATAAAAATTTCCAATCTTCTATAGAGAAAAAAGTAACATCATTTAAGGGTAAATTACATCATGTTATAAAATGTGCTAATTTAATAAGCGCAACTTTAACTTCTAAAGGTATTGAAAGAATTATTGAATATCCAGAAATAGAAAAAATTTATTTAGATGAATATTTATTTCTTTGTGGTATGAGTGTTGCTACAGCTAACAAAGTACACTTTTCAGAAAAATATAAGTTATCAGGAGCTGGTGTAGGAATCGGAGTTATAGATAGTGGCGTATTTCCACATCCTGATTTAACATCACCTAGTAATAAAATATCTTTATTTGTTGATTTAATTAATGATTTTAATTATCCATACGATGATAATGGTCATGGCACATCAACTAGTGGCATCTTATGTAGTAGTGGACTTGCTTCAAATAATATGTACAAAGGAATAGCACATAAAAGTAAACTATTTTGTTATAAAGCTTTTGATAAACTAGGAAAAGGGTTTGCTTCTGACATATTATATTCAATAGAATCTTTAGTAGAAATCTCTAAAGAAAATAACATAAAAGTATTATGTCTACCATTTGAATTATTAAGTCATAATACATTTATCATATCTTGCTTTGATCTGGCATTTAAATATGCAATATTAAATAATGTTATTCCTATAGTACCTAGTGGAAGTACACTAAATGACTCGTCTGTTATTATGGGAATATCCACATGTGATAATTGTATTACAGTTGCAGGCTTAAATAGTACTACACCAATAATAAAGCCGTATACCTTTTCTTCATCAGGTCCATTTGGAAAGTCTGAAAAGCCAAATTTATCTGCTTCTTGTGTAAATATAGTTTCATTGAACAGTGATACTAATTACTTGAGTGAAAAAAATGGCTTAAAGATTTATCCTAAAAAGCTTGAAGCACCATATAAAACTTTTACCGGAACATCACTTGCCGTATCATATGTCAGTGGATTATGTGCTTTACTCTTTGAAAATAAT
This sequence comes from Clostridium cagae, assembly GCF_900290265.1. Classification (NCBI taxonomy): domain Bacteria; kingdom Bacillati; phylum Bacillota; class Clostridia; order Eubacteriales; family Clostridiaceae; genus Clostridium; species Clostridium caccae. Next base: position 44,737 of record NZ_OKRA01000004.1, on the reverse strand, counting down.
CCTGAACTAACTTTTAATGATTTAACTTCACTATTAAAAGTTTCATGTGACCCTATTGATGATATTCCTAAAAATATTTGTGGTGAAGGTATTATAAATATTGATAGATTAATGCCCTAAATTATAAAAATAATAAATACTATAAATATTTTAGTATTTATTATTTTTTTATTTGGCTCTGTACTAGCAGAATGTTGATACAGATCCTTTTATTTATTGATTTTTAATATATAATTCTGGATTTATCGGAGTTCCCTTTGATCTTAATTCAAAATGTAAGTGAGGTCCTGTACTTCTTCCAGTACTACCAACTTCTCCAATAACATCTCCTTTTTTTATTTCTTGCCCTTTCTTCACATTAATCGAACTTAAATGACCATAAAGTGTTTCTAACCCATCTTCATGTTTTATTTTAATCATATTACCATATCCACTTACGACTCCAGCATCTTCAATAACTCCATCAAAAGCTGCTGTAACAGGGTCCCCTGTATTTCCTGCTATATCTATTCCATTATGAGTCTTTCCCCATCGTGGGCCAAATTTAGATGTAATATATCTACCTCTAGTTGGATATTGTAAAAATGTTACTTTAGCTCCAATTGGAGTTTTGCTACCTCTATATTCAATTTTATCTTTAGCTTCTTTTGTTACATATTCTGAAATCACATTTTCATTTAGCTTTTCTCCATTACAATAAGTAACTTCAGCCGTAACTCTTTTACTACCAGATTCGCCTTCTTTAATATTGCTTTCTCCTATATACATAGAATCATCTCTTTTTATTTGTGTTTTAGGTGCTACAGTCACTTCTTTTTCTTCTTTAATTTTAACATTCACCTTTATATTCTCATCATTTATCATATTATCAACTATTTGTTCAATGTCATTTACATTTGAAATTGGAACTTTAATATCTGAATATTTTACATTAGCATTAATCTCAGTATCAAGTACAGAATCTAAGTTTATATTAAACTTATTTAAATTTTTCATTATAAAATCTTTAAAAACCTCACTAGTTTCATTTTCATTAAATACTATTCCATAATCTTTATTATTTATGTTTATTAACTTTGCATCAACTTCATCGTTAATAGTTTTCTTTATATTATTTTTAATGTTTTCTTCACTAGATTTTTCTATACTTTCTTTATTACCTTTAAATCTTACTTTCTTATCTTGTACTACATCAGTACCTAGTCTTTTATTTAATTCCTCATTAACCTCGCTATAGATTTGCTTAAATTCCTTTTTGTCATAAATATAACCTACTAGTCTTCCATCAACATATGCTTCAAATACCTTATTAGAATTTGCATTTGCTATTAAAATTATTGAATTAAATATAACTGTAAGACAGATTATAAATTTAATTACTTTCATTTTTCTCGTGTTCATAATTTAATCCTTTCACTTTTATAATTAAAAATACAATTTATAATCTATCCTATTACAACTAAATTTATTCATTAGTTTAAAGTATTAGTTGTTTTCTATGTTTATTGTGGTTATAATATTGGTTTGTTATAATAATTTACAAAGACTTTATTATGAAAGGTAGGCAGTGATAAGTATGAGCACTTTTATGCTAAAAAATAAGGTACCAACATTTACTCCTATAAGTAATATTTTTATCGAAAAGTATATGCCTAAAGCTAGAGGTGAATTTATAAAAGTTTATTTATTAATGCTAAAGTATAATACTTGTAACGAATTAGGAGTCAGCTCATCAATACTAGCATCCTCTCTTAATTTATTGGAATCTGATATTATGAATGCTTTTAATTATTGGAATGATGAAGGTGTAATAAAATTCACCCCAATTGATAATATGGGAAATTTTAATATAGAATTTTTAAATTTATCAGAAGAAAATTTAGATGATACAAAACAAGTTGATTTACTTAATGCACTTGATGAAAGTAATACAAAAGATATGTTAAAACATATAGAAAAATTGCTTGCAAGGCCACTCTCCCCTAAAGAAATGTCAATTTATTTAAATTGGCAAAGAGAATTAGGATTTTCTTCAGAATTAATTTTAATATTAATAGAATATTGTGTATCTAAAGGAAAAGTTGATGCAAGATATATAGAAAAAGTGGCTTTATCTTGGCATGATTTAAAAATAAAAACTATTGATCAGGCTCAAAATTTAATAAAGAAAACTGAAGATAAATGGTTAAACATAAGAAAAGTACTAAATTATCTTGGTATAAAAAATACTGAAATTATGAAACCTCAACAAGATATTATAGAGAAATGGCTTTTAATTTATAAGTTTCCTACAGAAATTATATTTAAAGCATGTGATATATGTTTTGAAAGGCTAAATAGGGCAGACTTTAAGTATATCGATGGTATATTATCTAATTGGTATAAGAATAATATAAAGACAGTAGAAGATATAGCACTTAAAGATAAAACTCCGAAGAATAAGAATTATAAAAAAACTAATTATTCTTCAGGAAAACCACCTCTTAAGTTTAATAACTTCGAAGCAAGAGAATACGATTATGACTCTTTAGAAAAAAAATTATTAGGATGGGATAACAATGATTAATGGATATCAAGCAGAAATCTTAAAAATATATGAAAATATTAGAGAAACTGAAGCTAAGAATCTAAAATTAAGAAGATTAGAAATATCTAGCATATGCCCTGAAATTTTAGAGTTGGATAATGAAATACAAAGAATGTCTTTAAGAATGTCTTTAGAAATCTTAAAAGCTGATGATAGTGAAAAAACCATAACACAATATAAAGAAAAAATTACAGACTTAAGAGTAAGAAAATGTGAAATGCTCGTAGCAAATGGCTATGATCCTGAATATCTAAATTTAAAGTATACATGTGGCAAATGTAAGGATACTGGATTTGTAGGTGCAAATAAATGCTATTGTTACAAGCAGAAACTAATTAGACTGTACTATAAGGATTCTGAATTAGAAAATACCATAAAAGAAAATAATTTTAATAATTTTGATTTAAACTTATTTTCTACACATAGGTTAGGTGATGAAAAGTATTCTCCAAGAAAAAATATTGAAAATATTTTAGAATACGTTTTAAATGATTATATTCCAAACTTTTCATCTCAAAATGTAAATCTATTATTCTTTGGTAATCCAGGTAGTGGAAAAACTTATTTATCGTACTGTTTATCTAAAGCAATATTAGATAAAGGTTATCTAGTCGTATATAAAACATCCGATGAGTTGATTAAAAATCTAAGTGAAATAAGATTTAATAATAATTATAATTTAGAATCAATACTTTTAAATTGTGATTTACTAATAATTGATGATTTAGGTGCAGAGCATTTAAATGAATTTTCTATAACAGAATTGTTTAATATTATTAATAAAAGAATATTAAACAAAAAGAAAATGCTTATTTCTACTAATTTAACCTTACCAGGTATAACAAAGCAGTACACAGAAAGAATTGCTTCTAGATTACTTGGAGATTTTAAACTTTGTAAATTCTATTCAGAGGATATAAGAATTAAAAAAAATCTACAAAAAAATAGATAATAAAAAATGTAGCTTCTAATAATATTAGAAGCTACATTTATATATAAATATAGTTATTGACTTTAAAAACAAAAAACTCTAGTAAAACTAGAGTTTAATTGGCGACTCAGAAGGGGCTCGAACCCTCGACCTCCGGCGTGACAGGCCGGCACTCTAACCAACTGAGCTACTAAGCCATATTATTTTTTGTTTTATGGTGGGCACAACAGGGCTCGAACCTGTGACCCTCTGCTTGTAAGGCAGATGCTCTCCCAGCTGAGCTATGCGCCCATAAGGATAAAAATGGTGACTCCTAGGGGAATCGAACCCCTGTTACCACCGTGAAAGGGTGGTGTCTTAACCGCTTGACCAAGGAGCCATATTAATTTTTGAAAAATATTGTTTAAATGGAGCTGGCAATAGGAATCGAACCTACAACCTGCTGATTACAAGTCAGCTGCTCTACCGTTGAGCCATGCCAGCTAATTTAATTGGCGACTCAGAAGGGGCTCGAACCCTCGACCTCCGGCGTGACAGGCCGGCACTCTAACCAACTGAGCTACTGAGCCATCTTATGGTGGGCACAACAGGGCTCGAACCTGTGACCCTCTGCTTGTAAGGCAGATGCTCTCCCAGCTGAGCTATGCGCCCATAAGATAGAAAATGGTGACTCCTAGGGGAATCGAACCCCTGTTACCACCGTGAAAGGGTGGTGTCTTAACCGCTTGACCAAGGAGCCATATTAATTTTTCAAAAATACTTTGTTTAAATGGAGCTGGCAATAGGAATCGAACCTACAACCTGCTGATTACAAGTCAGCTGCTCTACCGTTGAGCCATGCCAGCTAATTTAATTGGCGACTCAGAAGGGGCTCGAACCCTCGACCTCCGGCGTGACAGGCCGGCACTCTAACCAACTGAGCTACTGAGCCATCTTATGGTGGGCACAACAGGGCTCGAACCTGTGACCCTCTGCTTGTAAGGCAGATGCTCTCCCAGCTGAGCTATGCGCCCATAAGATAGAAAATGGTGACTCCTAGGGGAATCGAACCCCTGTTACCACCGTGAAAGGGTGGTGTCTTAACCGCTTGACCAAGGAGCCTTGGTTTTTTGTTTTCGTGACCGTGTTCCCGACCACATAGACTATAATACATAATTTTATAATATGTGTCAACACATTTTTCGATTTTTTTTATTATTTTCTTTTTATTTAGTGCTAAATTAACAATTTTTGCTCATTATTATAGCTTCCTTTTAGCTCATTAATAGCCTTTCCAAACCCTGATAACATCCTATTTCTGTCCTTTATTTCCTTTTCAATTCTATTGATTTCATTAAAACAAATATTAAAAAAATTTTCTTCAAAAACTTTATTAATATTTATACTATAACCCTCTTTTTTAAAGTTTTGTCCTGAAGATAATACCTCTATAGGGAACTTATTATTTACAAATATTAATATTTCTTTCTCCCATATGCCTCTTCTATTTATCTTATATTTATCTTTTAATACATTTAGTTCTATTACTTTTTCATTTATTTCATCTTCTAAGGACTCTAATAATGCCATATAAAAGAATACAGATATTCCTTTTGTAAGTTTAATTTTTAAAAATTGCTTATTACTTATTAAAAATTCATCAACCTTATTTTCAGGAATTAACTCTATATCTTCTATTTGAAATGTTTTTAAACCACTTCCTGTAGGATAATTTATTATAGCTTGATCAAAATTCATTCTTCTAATTTGAAAAACTGCATCATAATCTTCTAGTTCTTTATTAATAACTTTTGCTTTCATATCTAAAATCACCACTTCTTATAAATATTTTGGTTTATTTTAAGTTTATTATTCCTTGCTTTTAAGATTTATATTACTATGTTAGAATTTATTTAAGTAATTTAGAAAATAATTATATAAGTATTACTTTATAATTCATTTAAATATAAGGAGATTAACATATATGATTCATCATGATTTAATAGTTATTGGCGGTGGAGCTTCAGGATTGATTGCTGCAATAATGGCTAAGGATTTAGGAATAGATGTCGCTATAATAGAAGCAACTGATAGAATAGGTAAAAAAATTCTTACCACCGGAAATGGTAGATGTAATATATCTAATAATAATATCTGTTCTCCATTTGTTAATTTTCATAGTGAAAATAATAAATTTTTTACTAAAACATTAAATAAATTTACAGTTGAAGATACAAAAAATTTATTTTTATCATTAGGTTTACCTATTGTAGAACTTGAAAATGGTAAGATGTTTCCAAAATCACTTCAGGCATCTTCAGTAGTTGATATATTAAGAATGTGTTTAGATGATAAAAATATCCCTCTATACACCAATTGCAAAGTTACAGATATAAAAAAATCAAAAAAATTCATTATTAATACAAACAATGAAGAATTTAAAGAATTTAGCTCTAAAAAATTGATTTTAAGCTGTGGTGGTAAATCTGCCCCTAAAACCGGCTCTGATGGCTCTGGATTTAAACTTAGCAAAATACTAGGTCATAATATAGTAGAACCTCTTCCTGGCATTGTTCAGCTTAAATTAGACTATCCTTATTTGAAAGCATTATCAGGAATTAAGTTTGATGGTGAAGTAAGTGTTCTAATTGATGGTGAAATAATTAGAACAGAAAAAGGTGAAGTACTATTTACTGACTACGGAATATCAGGTCCACCTATTTTACAATTATCTTCATATGCATCGAAAGCACTTTATAAAAATAAAGATGTAAGAATTAGTGTTGATATGTTCCCTAATGAAACAAAAGAAGAAATAGAGAATTTTATATACAGTCATTTTTCAATCTTTAATTATAGAGAAATTTCATCTTGTTTAATAGGTGTGATAAATAAAAAAATGATATCTACCCTTTTAAAGGATGTGGGTATTAAAGATATTCATTCTTGTTGCTCTGAATTAGATTGGAAGTATTTAAGTATATTGATTTCCAGATTAAAAAATTGGGAATTTAAATGCACAGGTACTAATGGATTCTCTAATGCTCAAGTAACACTTGGTGGAGTTAATACTAAACAAATAGACGATAATACCTTAGAATCCAAAATAGTAAAAGATCTTTATTTCTGTGGTGAAGTAATTGATGTCCATGGTGATTGTGGAGGATTTAATCTGCAATGGGCTTGGAGCTCAGGATGTTTAGCTGGTAAATCCGCTGCTGAAAAATAAATTTTAATGTTTTAAAGTAATGTTGATATATGCATAAATAAAGTGGGCTGAGTAATTGAACTTTATCTATTGCATATATTAACATTACTAAAACATAGTCTTAAATCAATATAAAAACATAAAGTCATATCAAAATAATATTTAATCATGTTACTTTGATATGGCTTTAATTAATATTATTTTTTTATCCAATTTGCTTCTAAGAATGTTATTTCAGTTCCCTCATCATTTTTTATTTTATGATACGTCTTTAAATTATTTTCATCTATTTGTCTTAAAGTCGCTGTTGATGAAATTGTTTTTCCATAAGTAGTTTCTTTAGCAAATAGCACTTTAATTCTATTTAATTCATATTCTTTTATGGTTTCAAGTGGAACTGCTTCAATTGCCCACTCTATATATTTTACGTTATTTACATGCTTATTAGAGTCTATATCACTATATCTGATTTGAAACTCTTTAATAAATTGTTCTTCTTCAATCTTTTCTATATCTGCCATTGATACATCATGATCTAAATCACCATCTACCCCATAAAATTCATATTGCTCTTTCTGTATTCTCATAGGTCTTCTCTTTTCAATATTTATTAAAAAGAATAGTGCTAATGCCTCTCCTATTAAAATACCATCTGAATCTTTAATAGAATATTTTCTTAATCCATAGAATTTTTTAAAACCTATAGCTTGTGTTGTTAAACTTATAGTTTCTCCAAACTTAGGATATCTGTGCATTTTTATATCATACTTATAAAATACCCACGCACAATTATTATTTGTACAGTATTCCATACCTCCGCCTATTAATTCAGACTGTCTACTTCCCACATCACATATATAGTTAATAATAGATGACAACTTACATTTTAAATTTGAATTTACATCATAATAATTAACTTCATATTCTTTACTAAAAATTTTGCCCATAATTATAATATTACTAAAATAAAAATCATTTCTTTTTACTTTAGTAATAGTACCCCCTTTCCTTTATATAACATAATATATATTATACTTCAAATTCTTCCTACATATAATATTTTTATACAGCCTAGTTTAAATTTTTGTATATCATAAATTTTCAAAAACAAAAAAGACCATTGCATTTTGCAATAGTCTCTTCTTTTAGGTATTATTTATTTAATGCTTCTATTAATTCATCTAAATTAATTCCATGCACCATAGCAGCTTCTTCTATTGTTTCTGCTTGAGCTGATGGACATCCGACACATCCCATACCAAAGCTCATTAAAACTTCAGCTTTAGATGAATCATTTTTAACTACTTCACCAATTGTCATGTCCTTTGTTATCATATTTTTCACCTTCTTATTTATAAAAATCAATTCATACAAATATTATCTACTATGAATTATATTTTATACTAAAAGTAAAGTCAATAACATGAAAACTTAATATTATATACTATCTATTCTTATAGTTTGTTCTCTCTTTGGTCCAACACCTATTATAGAAATCTTAGTATCTGTAAATTCAGCTATTCTATTTAAGTATTTCTTAGCATTTTCAGGTAGTTCTTCATATGTTCTAGCTTCTGCTACACTATCATCCCAACCGTCAAATTCTTCATATACTGGTTCACATTTAGCTAGATCTTCTAAACTTGCTGGGAAGTAATCTATAACTTTACCATCGAATTTATATCCTACACATACTTTTAATTTTTCTAATCCTGCTAATGTATCTATCTTAGTAACAGCTAATGAAGTCAATCCACTTACTCTTGCAGCAGTTTTAACTATAACTAAGTCTAACCAACCACATCTTCTTGATCTTCCTGTTGTTACTCCATATTCATGACCTTTTTCTCTTATCCAATCTCCAGTTTCATCAACTAATTCTGTTGGGAATGGTCCTTTACCAACTCTTGTAGTATATGCTTTTGTTATTCCTACTGCATTAGTTACCATGTTAGGTCCAATACCTATACCACTACATACACCACCAGCTGTTGTATTAGATGATGTAACATAAGGATATGTTCCGTAATCTATATCTAGTAGCATACCTTGTGCACCTTCAAATAGTACAGTTTTATTTTCTTTAATATTGTTATAAACCTTAACTGAAGTATCTTGAACAAAAGGTCTTAATTTCTTTGCAAATTCTAAATATTCATTTAATATTTCACTAAAACTTAAAGGTTCTCCACCTAATACCTTAGTAATATACTCATTTTTCATTCTTATATTTTCTTCTAATTTTTCTTTAAAAACATCTTCATGCATAAGGTCACAAACTCTAATTCCACATCTTTCAAATTTATCTGTGTAACATGGACCTATGCCTTTTCCTGTAGTTCCTATATCATTTTTACCTCTTGCTTTTTCTTTTAAAACATCTAGTGTTTTATGATATGGCATTATAAGTTGTGCTCTATCACTTATGATTAATTTTTCTGGTGTAACATTAACTCCAACACCTTCTAAATAATTTATTTCTTCAAATAGAGCTTTAGGATCTACTACTACTCCATTTCCAATAACATTTAATTTATCATCATATAGTATTCCTGATGGAATTAAGTGCAATTTATATTGCTTATCTCCAACTTCTACAGTATGACCAGCATTATTACCTCCTTGAAATCTAACAACAACCTCAGCCTCTTCCGCTAAATAATCTGTCATCTTTCCTTTTCCTTCATCTCCCCATTGGGCTCCTAAAACAATAAATGCTGACATTTGTTTGCCTCCTTAAATACAAGCTTTAATAGCTTTATATAAAAATATTTGGATGTTTATTTAATTTTTAAATAACTTCTCCTTTTAAATATTAGCAAAGTAGATTCGTATGGTCAACTAAATATCGAATATTTTTTTGATTTTTTTAATAATAATTCGTATAATTGAATTATTACTAGAATTATACTGTTAAATCTTATAAAAACTATTGAGGAGTGTTTGTATGAATATTTATGAAGAATCTTTAAAGTTCCACAAAGAAAAGAGAGGTAAAATAGAAATTAAGTCAACTTGTGAAGTAAAAAACTCTAAGGACTTAAGCCTAGCCTATACCCCTGGAGTAGCTGAGCCTTGTAGAGAAATACATAAAAATCCTGATAAAGCATATGAGTACACTAGAAAGTGGAATTCTGTTGCAGTTATATCAGATGGTACAGCAGTATTAGGACTTGGTGATATTGGACCACTTGCAGCATTACCTGTTATGGAAGGTAAGAGTGTTTTATTTAAGGAATTTGCAAATGTTGATGCATTTCCAATAGTTTTAGATACTAAAGAAGTTGATGAGATAGTTTCTACTATTTGTAATATAGCTCCAACTTTAGGTGGAATTAATCTAGAAGATATATCAGCTCCTAGATGTTTTGAAATAGAAAAGAAATTAAAAGAAAAATTAAATATACCAGTATTTCATGATGATCAACATGGAACTGCTATTGTTGTTCTTGCTGGTATGATTAATGCTTTGAAAATAGTAAATAAAAATCTAGAAAACATTAAAGTCGTTATAAATGGTGCTGGTTCTGCTGGAACTGCTATATGTAAATTATTAATATCTTCTGGTGTTAAAGAAGTTATTATGTGTGATATAAATGGAATAATTACAAAATGTAAAGAATCTAATAATTCATATATGGGAGAATTAGCTCAAGTAACTAACCCTAATAATGAAAGTGGCAACTTAAAAGATGCTATAAAATGTGCTGATGTATTTATAGGAGTATCTGCTCCTAATATAGTATCAAAAGAAATGGTTAAAACTATGAATAAAAATGGAATAATATTTGCTATGGCAAATCCAACTCCAGAAATATTCCCTGAAGATGCTAAAGAAGCAGGAGTTGCTGTAATGGGAACTGGACGTTCAGATTATCCTAATCAAATAAATAATGTATTAGCTTTCCCTGGAATCTTTAGAGGTGCTTTGGATGTAAGAGCATCAGAAATAAATGAAGAAATGAAAGTTGCTGCAGCTTATGCAATAGCTAATTCTGTTTCTAGTGAAGATTTAAATTCTGAATTTATAATTCCTAAAGCATTTGATTTAGAAGTTCAAACTCTTGTTGCAGATGCTGTGAGAAAAGCTGCAATTAAAAGTGGAGTTGCACAAATATAACAATACTGACTTTAGCTGAAATATTATTTAAATACAATCTAAAACGAAAAGCATCGTAAATAGTTCTTATGAATTTACGATGCTTTTATTTATCCTAATTAATCATTATTATAAATCTAATCAATTAATTAATAAAAAATTCAAATAAATTTTCAAAATTATTCACATTACTTTTAAAAAATATTATCCACAGAGATTTTTTGAAAAATTTATCCACAGATTAAACCTTGAAAAGTTATCCCCAAAAAAAGTTTTAATTTTTGTCCACAAAACAAAGGGAGCAATATAATGTTTATTTTTTATAATAAATTAAAATAAAAACTATATTTATTTTAGTATTGCTAACTTCAATTACTCAGTCCACTTCGCTTATGTATATATAAATATCCTCTTAAAACATAACCTATTTCAGATACACTACATATTTTTAGACTTCTCTGCACATTTATCCATAGCTTGAATAACACTACTTCTAAAGCCTAACTTCTCTAATTCAACTACAGCATCAATTGTAGTTCCACCAGGTGAACAAACTGCATCTTTTAATTCTCCTGGGTGTTTTCTTGTATCTAAAACCATTTTTGCAGAACCCAATACACTCTGAGCTGCCATCTTATAAGCTTTATTTCTAGGTATTCCTAATTTTACCGCACCATCTGCCATAGCTTCTATAAACATAAATATATATGCTGGTGATGATCCACATAAAGCAATAAATGCATGAAAATCTTTTTCTGATATTTCAACACATTCTCCAAAGCTTTCAAATACCTTTTTACATACTTCCATATCTTCTTTAGATACATTTGCATTTGGACATATTGCAGACATTGCTTCTCCAACTAAGGCTGGAGTATTAGGCATACTTCTAATTATCTTATGTTTCTTGCTTATTAAATCTTCTAAATTTTCAATTGTAACCCCAGCTGCTACACTAATTATTAATTTATCTTCGGTTAAATAATCCTTAATTTCATTAATTACATCTTTAAACATATATGGTTTAACAGATAAAATAATTATATTAGAATTTTTAACTACATCCTTATTATTAATGCTAGCATTGATGTTAAATTTATCTTTCATATTACTTGCTGAATTTTCTGTTTTTGTAGAAACAAATATGTTTTTAGATTCAAAAGATCCTGAATTAATTAATCCTCCGACCATAGAACTTCCCATGTTTCCACAACCTATAAAACCAATTTTTTTATCCATAAATTAAGCCCCCAATTTTTTTATTTTTATTACATTTTAAATCCATGTTTTAAAGTAACATTTTTAAATTCAATTACTCTGTACACCTACTTATGCATATATCAACACATTCTTAAAACATAGCCTATTTTTAAAATTTTCTCCACTATAATCATAGTATAGCTACTCTTCTATTTCATAAACTAATAATAACATTAGAAGGGAGGTTAATATCTATGAACAATGATTCTATGCTTTGTTATAACTCTTTATTAAATAAAGAAGATTTTATAAATTACTTTTTAGATAAAAAAAACTTAGACTCAAAAATTCCTAAGATTAACCTAAAAGAAACTTATAATTTTTATTATATAGATATATTATTTTCCTCTAATAGAAATTATCTTTTAGAAATCTTCTATAAAAATAATTTTTTAATTTTCGAATTTTATAAATATAATGATATAAATTATAATTTTAGAAGAATTTATTATTTAGAAGATATTAATATAGAAGAAATCTCTCTTTTCAAAGAAAAAAAAGAAATTAAAATTAATATTCCTAAAGTAAAAAAAATTAGATGTATTTAAAAATAAGATTACTAAATTGAGCTTTACTAATTAGAAATTGAGAAATGAGAGTTGAGAGTTTTAATTTAAAATCAAAGACTTTAAAATGTATATTTTAAAATTCCAAATAAGGATTTTTCTTGATTATCAGTATTGTCTTGAAATTTAAACTAAATACGCTCATTCTCAGTTTTTCAATAATGATATATATTACCTTATATATTATTATTTTTAACTAGTAAATTAAAAATAGTAATGTAAATATTTTTATTCTTTATGAATAACATCTAAATTCCCAAATTTACTGAATTGACCAAGCCACGCGAGTTTAGCTGTTCCCACTGGACCATTTCTTTGTTTAGCTATTATGCATTCAGCAATATTCTTATCTTCAGTTTCTTTGTCATAATACTCATCTCTATATAAGAACATAACAATGTCAGCATCTTGTTCTATAGAACCAGATTCTCTTAAATCAGATAACATTGGTCTATGATCTGCTCTTTGTTCTGGAGCACGCGATAATTGTGATAATGCTATAACTGGACATTCCATTTCCTTTGCAAGTGCTTTTATCGATCTTGATATTTCTGATACTTCTTGTTGTCTATTATCACTACTAGTACTTCCAGACATAAGTTGCAAGTAATCTATAACTATTAAATCTATTCCATATTCCATTTTTAATCTTCTACATTTAGATCTCATTTCCATAACGGAAACCCCTGCAGTATCATCTATATAAACTTTTGCTTTTGATAATGGACCTGTCGCTCTAGCTATATTTTCCCAATCCTTATCATCTAACTCACCTGTTCTAAGTCTTAACATATCAACATTTGCTTCAGAACAAAGCAATTTGTATGCTAATTGTTCTTTTGACATTTCTAAAGAAAATACAACTACGCTTTTTCCTTCTCTTAACGCCGCATGCTCTGCTATATTTAATGCAAATGTAGTCTTACCCATAGATGGTCTAGCAGCAATAAGAATCATATCACCTTTTTGAAATCCTGATGTTTTAGAATCTAAATCTGAAAAACCAGATCCTACACCTGTAATTTCACCCCTATTATTAAAAAGTCTTTCTATTTCAAGAAAACCTCTTTCTAAGACATCACTTAGCGGTTCAAAATCCTTTGATGTTTTCTTTTCAGCTATATCAAATATTCTTTTTTCAGCTCCGTCTAATACATTTTCAACTTCGCCTTGATTATTATAGCTGGATTCTATTATCGATGTTGACGCTTTTATAAGTTTTCTTAAAACTGACTTTTCTTCTACTATTTTTATATAAGAAGATAAATTAGCAGTAGTAGGAACTGATGCACTTATTTCTGTTATATAAGTTACTCCACCTGCTCTTTCAAGCATTTCCGTACTTTTTAAATTTTCCAATAAAGTAATTAAATCTACACCCATGTCTTTTCTAAACATATCTAATATAGCTCTAAATATTACTTTATGGCCATCTCTATAGAAATCTTCTTCTTCCAAGCTTTCTAAAACTTTAGCAATAGCAGATTTATCTATAATCATAGATCCTATTACCGATTGTTCAGCTTCTATGCTCTGAGGTAAAGTTCTCATAACTTGTGATTCCAAAAACAGTCCTCCTTTTTTTTAATTTAATAAACACAATCTAAACTTTAATTTAAAATAAGCTTCCTAGTTCAAGGAAGCCTATTTCATTATTCAAAAACAATATCCATAATTTCTTCTATGGTACTTACTGATTTAACTTCTATATCTTTAAGACCTCTCGGAATTTCTTTTTCATTATCTTTTGGTACTAAAACTCTTTTAATTCCTTTTCTTCTAGCACCATATATCTTTTCAAATATTCCACCTACAGGTTTTACTTTTCCTCTTAAAGATATTTCACCAGTTACTGCTATATCCTGCTTTATAGGTTTCTTTAATAACGCACTTATTATGCATAGTGTAATTGCAACCCCTGCTGATGGGCCATCAATTTTTCCTCCACCTATAACATTAACATGTATATCATAATCTTTTATATCCTTATCAGTTATAGCTCTTATAACTGAAGCTGCATTAAATACTGAATCCTTAGCCATAGAACCTGCTGTTTCATTAAATCTTACTACTCCAGCACCTTTCTTTTTAGCCATAAAAACATTCGCTTCAATTTCAATAGTTGAACCTAAAAAGCCACTTACTCCTAAGCCATAAATATGTCCGATTTCATATTCCTCAGTATTATCAAATATTTCGAAAGGAACATGTCTTCCAACAGACAATACTTCATCTAAATATTCTAGTTTTATTTCAATATTATCTTCTCTTTGCTTTTCTATGTATAGCGCATATCCATAAGCATCTGTTAATATATTTACTGCTTTTCTACCTTCAAAAGTATAATTACTAATTTTCTTAGCAACACCTTCTTCTAAAGTAACATTTAATTTTTCAGCAGCTTTTTTAACTATAAGCTCTATATCATCAGAAGATAATGGTTCAAAATAAACCTCAGTAGCTCTAGATCTTAATGCTGGATTTATTTCACTTGGACTTTTAGTCGTAGCACCTATTAATACGAAATCAGCTGGTGCTCCATTATCAAATAAATATTTTATATATTTAGGAGTTGATTCATCATCTGGATCATAATATGAAGATGAAAACTCTACTCTCTTATCTTCTAAAACCTTTAAGAGTTTATTTTGTAATATATGATCTAATTCTCCTATTTCATCTATAAATAATACTCCTCCGTGTGCTTCAGTAACTAATCCTGGCTTTGGTTCAGGAACTCCTGCCTCTGATAGATACCTTTTACTTCCTTGGTATATAGGATCATGTACTGATCCTAATAAAGGATTAGTTATTTCTCTTGGATCCCATCTTAAAGTAGTTCCATCTACCTCAACAAATTTTGATTCATCATCAAATGGAGTAAAATTCAGTTTTTTTGCTTCCTTTAAAGCAAGTCTTGCTGCAGTTGTTTTACCAACCCCAGGTGGTCCGTATAATATAATATGTTGAGGATACGGAGAAGATAATTTAGATATTAATGATTTAATAGCACGTTCTTGGCCTACTACTTCATCAAAACTATCTGGTCTTAAAAAGCTCATAATATTTTTACTAGTTACTTTTTCATCTAAAGAAACTAAATTATTCAATTTACTCATAGTGTTGTTATTTTCAACACCTTTTTGCTTCTTAATTACAGATAATCTTACTTCATCAATATACTTTTCTTGTTTCTCCATTATTGCCTGTTCAACCTTCATTTCTATTTTGTTTTGAACATACTTTTTGGCAATCTCATTTACAATAAGTTCTATAATTATTTTTACTTCTTGTTCTAAGTCCTCTTCTTTAGGAATTCCCTTTTTTTCGCCCTCAGATAATATAGTCTTTAATGCAAATATTCTATCACAATTATCTTGTGATTTTACATATTTATCTAATTTAAATCTAACAACTCTAGATCTAAACGCCCCTTTATCTAAAATATTTTTTGTTACATTAAATAAAGCATCTATTTGAGCTTCTATTGATAAATTCCCACTCATTATACTATTTAATAAATTTGTTTCTTCATTTGATTTCAAAACAAATCCCCCTTATTATTGTGGAAGTATATTTACTTTCATTTTTGTACTAACTTCAGGATATAATTTAACTTCTATATCATAGTTTCCTGCTAATTTTATTGTATCCATTACTATTTTCTTTTTATCTATTTCAACATTATATTGAGTTTTTATTAATGAAGCAATATCCTTACTAGTAATAGCACCAAATAATTTTCCACTTTCACCTATTTTAGTTTTTATTGTTATTTCTTTTCCCTTTAACTCTCCAGCTAATTTTTGTGCTGCTTCTATTTCAGCTAACTTTTTCTTTCTTTCATTTTCTTTTTTGTTATTTAAAATATGCATATTTGAATCAGTAGCTTCTTGAGCTAATTTCCTAGGAAATAAAAAGTTTCTTGCATAACCATCTGAAGCTTCTATAACTTCACCCTTTTTACCTATCTTCTTAACATCTTGTAATAAAATAACTTTCATAATTATTCTCCCACCTTTAAATATTTTTTTATTGCTTCTTTTAAGTCATAAACCACATCTTCAATTTTAGCGTCTGATATTTTTGCACCTGCAATGTTCATATGTCCTCCGCCTCCTAGGGTTTCTAGAACTATTTGAACATTTATATCCCCAGCTGATCTTCCACTTATATATATATCATTATTTATTTGTGCTAAAACAAAAGATACATTTATACCTGATATATTTAATAGCTCATCAGCAGCTTTGGCTACAATTACAGTATCCACATTTTTAGGACATATTGCAATAGCTATATTGTCATTTACTTCAGCAGATTTTATTGTTTCTGCAATAAGTAAATAGTTTTCTAAGTCATCACTAAATATTTTTTTAATTTCTATAGTATCTGCTCCTGATTTTCTTAAAAATGATGCTGCTTCAAATGTTCTTACTCCAGTCTTAAATAAGAAACCTTTAGTATCCATAAAAATTCCTGCAAGTAATCCCTCTGCTTCAGTTCGAGCTAGCTTTGGCTTTTCAACCATATATTGAATTATTTCAGTAACCATCTCTGAAGTTGATGATGCATATACTTCTATATAATTTAATATATCACCCTCAATCATATCAGGACTTCTCCTATGATGATCTATGATTACTTTTCTCTTAGCCTTCATAACTAGTTCTAAATCAGATACATAACTTTTATTGTGAACATCTACTATTATAAACAATGAATCATCATCTAAATCATTTTTTGCTTTTTCTGTTGATATAAATAAATCATCATATTTAGAATCTTTCATCAAATTATCCAAATAATATTCTATTGCATTTGTATCATTCTGCAATACAATTTTACAAGATTTACCTAACTGCTTAATAACGCTTGCTAATCCCATAGCTGCTCCAAAACAATCCATATCAGGATTCTTATGTCCTATAATATAAACGTTGCTACTTACAAATATTAATTCATTTAAAGCATGTGCTACAACTCTAGCTCTAACTCTTGTTCTTTTCTCTATTTCTTTAGTATTTCCACCAAAGAATTTTATTTCATCATTACTTTTAACAACAGTTTGGTCTCCGCCTCTACCTAATGCTAGTTCCTTTGCTGTATTGGCGTACTTAGCATTTTCTGCTGGAGATATTCCCCCTCTACCAATACCGATACTTAACGTAACTTCAATCTTATTTCCCTTGTCTATTTTTGAAATCTCATCTAATATTTTAAATTTCTCATCAATCTGTTTTTTTATAAAATTATCTTGAATAGATAGAACGTATTTATTGGTATCATATTTTTTTATCATTGCTTTTAAATTATTTGCGTATGCGTTTATTGTTCTTTCTATTTCTGCAGCTAGTAACGGTCTATTACTTTCTTCAGTTGTTTCTAGCGCCTCTGTAAAATTATCAACTTCGATTAACATAACACTTTCTTTTGTGGTTTCATAACCTATTATTTCGGTTACATCATTAAAGTACACTAAATATAATTCTACATTATCTTCTACATTAATTTTAGTTGCATAAGTATCATATAATTTACCTTTTATTTTTAATCTTTGATGTAAGGTTTCCTTATCGCTTAATATACGACCTAAATTTATACCCCTAGCTATACTTAAAATATTTTTATTCGATGATTCTTCATTAGATTTCAATTCAGTAAATATAGAATTGCTCCATACAATATCACCATTTCTTTGAATTAAAGCTAAGGGATGCACAAACTGAAATATATTACTTTCTATACCATTATTAAGTTTTTCTATAAATTCATCAATATTATTGTCTTTTTTCCAATAATAATTTAGCTGATAAAAATTATCCACTAAATAAACCAAAAAAATTACCAATGCTATTCCTGAATAATTAAAATAATATAAAATTAATGAAAGTAAAATTAATATAATCGGCTTAAGTAACCTCCTAATAGTTGTTACTTTATTCATAAAAAAGCCTCCTAAATTTATTATTAATCTCTTCTATTATTTATATAGGTCTTAAGCTTACTTAAACTTTTACCATCTTTTTCAACTTCATCCTCAGCTCTGATTCCTAATTCTAAATTTTCTTTCATTACATGATCAACTTCTGCAAAAGAATATCCTAACTTTTCTGCAAGAACATATAATATGCTAATTGCACCTGAAATACAATCTAATATGGAATTACGAGTAATATTACTGCCTTTTGTTAATAATCTGAAAAATTCTCCTATAATACATAATAATTGAGCTTTTAAATTTTCTATTATTTTAACACTAGTCATTATATTTAATTCATCTTTTTTCATCTATAATCACCTCACACTTCCCAACCCTGTATAATTATTTTAAATTTTTTTACTTACTAATGCAAGGTATATACATATTTATTTGTATTATTTTTCCATTTCGTTTGGATAATAGCTATAAATACGTTTAAATTAAAGATTTCTGTATAATAAAAAACCCCTGATTTCTCAGGGGAGTAATTTTATTACTATTCAGTTGTGAATGGTAATAAAGCTATGTTTCTTGCTCTCTTAATAGCATCTGTTAATTGTCTTTGATGCTTAGCACAAGTTCCAGAAATTCTTCTTGGAAGTATCTTACCTCTTTCAGTAACATACTTTCTTAACTTGTTTATATCTTTATAATCGATAGAATCAGCTTTATCTACACAAAAAGCACAAACTTTTCTTTTAGATCTTCTAGCTCTTCCGCCAGATCTTCTATTATCTTCTCTGCTCATGTTATTCCCTCCTTACCTAAATTAGAATGGCATATCTCCATCATCTACTGGAGTTATGTCTTCTTCAAAGTTCATACCATCAAATGGATTATTTGATGATGAATATTCAGTGTTGTTACCATAATTAGTACCAACATTTCCTGAAGCATTTGATTTACTTAAAAATTGAACTTCTGTAGCAACTACTTCTGTAACATATCTCTTTGTTCCATCTTTTGCTTCATAATTTCTGGTTTGAATTCTACCACTTATAGCCATTTGGCTACCCTTACTCATGTAATTCGCAGTACTTTCAGCTTGTTTGCCCCATACAACTACAGGTACAAAGTCCGCTTCTTTTTGACCAGATTTAGAATTATACTTATCAACTGCTAATGTTAAGGTAGTTACTGCTGTTCCAGCTCCAGGAGTAAATCTTAGTTCTGGATCTTTCGTCAATCTTCCGATTAAAACTACTTTGTTCATTTAAAACACCACCTTAAACTTCTTCTTTAACAATGATATGTCTGATTATACCATCAGTAATTCTGAATACTCTATCTAATTCTTTTGGTAATTCAGGACCAGCATTAAAGCTAACTAAAGTGTAGTAACCATCGCTAACCTTTGATATTTCATAAGCAAGTTTTCTCTTACCCCAAAAATCAACATTTTCGATTGTTCCTCCACCATTTTCTATAACACCTTTAAACTTTTCGATGTTTGTTTTTACAGTTTCTTCATCGAATGATGGATGTTGTATAAATATAGTTTCATACTTTCTCATCATTTTCACCTCCTTTGGACTAACGGCTGTGTTATTCACACAGCAGGGATTTCATTTTCTAATTATATCAGTGTAAAATCATTAATTCAAGTTTTTTTTACTTTTTATACTAATCTTCAGTTTTTTTTACCTTTTTTGCTCTTGTTTGAAATTTACTTCTAGGAAGCATTATTATTCTACCGCATCCTGTACATTTTATTTTTATATCTGCTCCTAACCTGATAATTTCAAACTCATATGAACCACATGGGTGTTGTTTTTTCATTTTTACTATTTCACCAAGTTCAAATGTTTCTATCATTACAAATCCCCCTTTTCCATGTTAGCACTTACTAATTGAGTCTTAGGATATGGTATTTCTATTCCCTCTTTATCTAATCTCAATTTTATTAACTTTCTTA
Organism: Clostridium cagae; assembly: GCF_900290265.1. Classification (NCBI taxonomy): domain Bacteria; kingdom Bacillati; phylum Bacillota; class Clostridia; order Eubacteriales; family Clostridiaceae; genus Clostridium; species Clostridium caccae. Next base: position 24,209 of record NZ_OKRA01000004.1, on the reverse strand, counting down.
ATTCTCTTTCCATTTCCCATTGTTTAAGCGGTTTGCTTTTTCCAATTACTCTAATTGTTACACTTGAAGCGTTTAAAGCATTCACCCCTAATACTTCTATAGGCTCTCTTATGTCTTCATTATCTTGTTCAAAATTTGAACAAACTTCTTTTATTATGGAAATTGCATTATCTATATTTTCTTCATATGCAATATCAACATCCACGATAAATCTTATATTGCCTCTTGAATGATTAGTAACCTGAATAATTGAACCATTTGGGATAGAATGAATATCTCCAGTAAAATCCTTTATTATTGTAGTTCTAATTCCTATACTTTCAACTATTCCATTGAATGTTCCTACTGTTATATGATCTCCAACTCCAAATTGATCTTCGAATAATATGAAAAATCCATTTATTAAATCTTTAATCAAACTTTGAGCACCGAATCCAACAGCTAATCCACCCATACTAGCAAATGTAAATGATAATCCCTTAAATAAAGTAGATATTATAGATGCTATTCCTATAAAATAAACTGCATATTTTAAAACACTTTTCATTACTTCCCCAAGTGTTTTTGCACGTTGTGAGTCTAAAGATAACCTTGTATTGCTTTTTACTTGTCTTTCAACAAACTTTCTAATTAAGTAATTTCCTATTTTAATAGATATATACATTAATATAAATACACCAATTATAATTAATGTTTTATTTATTAAGGTTTCAATATTACTTAACTTTATTAATATTTTACCTATTTTTATCTCTTCTTGATTCCAATCAAATTTTATTAAATAATTAATCATTAAATGAAGCACTCCTAATTTTAAATTTATTCAATTGAAACATACCCATTATTATCTTTTAAGTATATATTTTTATATTCAAATTTATTATTTTTAATTACTTCATTCATTACTTCTTTATCATTAATTCTAACGCATATTCCACAGCTTTTAGTTATAGAAGTTGGAGTAGGCATTATTCTAAAGTCATATTTGCCTTCTTGTAAATATTTATCGGCTGCCATGGCATCAAAAGTATTTTTAAAAACTATTATATAATAATTCATGTTACACCCACCTATATGTATCTATTGTTTATATACTTTATATTATATCTAATTTTAATAAATAATAAATATATATTGATTATTTATCTTAGTCATAAGATTCTATTTTAAATATATTTTGATATATGTAGCTACATTATTATTTGACTTTCTTCTTTCCCATTTTACTTATACATATACCAATACACTGCTAAAACAGCCCCAATTATAATTATGTACTTAATTTTAATGATTAATTTACTATATTACATTATAATTATATATGACTAAAATTAAAGGGAGAATTAAATGTTGTACTTATTTATGATTTTTAAACCATTACTAATAGGTTTTATGACTGGATTTGTATCTGCTATTCCTTTAGGACCTTCTGGCTTAGAAGCTATTAATAGATCTATCTCTCATGGATTTAAAGAAGGCTATAAGGTATCACTTGGCGCAGTATCGGCAGATCTTTTATATATTATAATAATAAATTTAGGATTATTTAATATATTAAATAACAATAGAAAATTCGAAGGATTATTTTGGATTGTTTCAGGATTTGTTTTAATGCTGTTTAATAATATATCTAATAAAAAAAATACTAATAACTTAAATTCTAGATCACTAAATATATCTACTTCAAATTCATCTAATAGTTTTTTAGCTGGATTTCTTATAACTTTTTTAAATCCTACTACACCATCATTATGGATTGCTTTAAGTGGTACAATCCTAAGTGTATGGAGATTGCATGGAAGAATATATTTTATTTTTGCTTTGTCGGCAATGATCATAGGAAGTTTAACTTGGTTTTTTGTACTTAATTTATTGAGTATAAAAGGTGTGAAAATGTGTAAAGATGATTTTTGTAGTAAAACATCAAAAGTTTTAAACTATTTTCTTTTTTTATTAAGTATATTATTTATAATATGGGGTATATTAAAATTTATTTTTTAGAGGTGACTTTATTATATGAACGTTTATTTAGATAATTCATCAACGACTTTTCCTAAACCAAAACAAGTTGTTGATGCAATGTATAACTATATGATTAATGTAGGTGGCAATTCAGGTAGAGGAAATTATTCTAATTCAATGGAAAGTAATAAATTACTTTATAATGCTAGAGAAACCGTTTGTACTTTTTTGGGATTTAACAGTTCAAAAAATGTTATATTTACTAATAATGTAACTACATCTTTAAATACACTTATTAAAGGTATATTAAAATCTGGCGATCATGTTATCACTTCTTCCATGGAACATAATTCTGTAGTAAGGCCTTTATTTTATGCAAAAGAACATTTAAATGTAGAACTTGATATAGTAAATGCAAATAAGTTAGGATTTATAAATCCTACTGATATTGAAAATAAAATAAAACCCAATACAAAACTTATAATTCTTACTCAAGCCTCAAATGTAACTGGATCAATTCAAGATTTAAAATCTGTAGGAGACATTTGTAATAAAAATAATATATTCTTTATTGTAGATTCAGCTCAAGGTGCTGGAGTCATTGATCTTAATATGAAAGAAATTCACGCAAATGCCGTATGCTTTACAGGACATAAAAGTTTATTTGGACCACAAGGGATTGGTGGATTTATATTAGATGATAAATTAAATAGCTCATGCAAACCCCTTATTCAAGGGGGTACTGGTAGTTCTTCATACTCATTAAGTCAACCAGAGTTTTTACCTGATAAATTTGAATCTGGTACACTAAATATGCCAGGAATTGTTGGATTAACCGAAGGAATTAAATATATAAATTCAGTTGGTATAGATAATATTTATGAACATAATAATTATTTATTAAAGCATTTGCTTCAAGGCTTATTAAATATACACGACTTAAATGTATATGGAGATACAACTGGTAATAATTCTACAACCTGTGTGTCTATCAATGTAAATAACTTAGATACTTCAGAAACAGGTTATTATTTAGAATGTAATAACATTAAAACTAGAACTGGATTGCATTGTGCTCCATTAGCTCATAAAACAATTGGTACATTTCCTAATGGAACAGTACGACTTAGTATTAGTAATTTTAATTCTATTGAAGATATTAATTATACACTAAGCATTTTAAATAAGATTGCAAAAGATAAATGTATATAGATACTTATAATAAAATATATTTTAATTTTATTATAATCATAAGTTTTGAATAAAACCTCCCTTTAAAGGAAATAATTTCTTTAAAGGGAGGTTTTGTATGAAAAATTCATTTTCTATAGATTCAAGTATTTCTACCTCATATATAAAAATATGTGATTATTTATTTTCAGAGTTAAAACCAATATTAGATGATAAAAGAAATATTGTTTTTCTCTGCATAGGTACCGACAGATCAACAGGTGATTGTTTAGGTCCTTTAATTGGATATAAACTTCAATTTTTATCTTATGATAATATTCATATATGTGGAAATTTAAAAAATCCTATTCATTCAAAAAATTTAGTTCAAAGAATAGATGAGATAAATCTAAAGTTTAATAATCCATTTATTATTGCAATAGATTCTTGCTTGGGCAAAATAAATAATATAGGTAAAATTTTTATAGATAAAAAGCCTCTTTATCCTGGAAAGGCTTTAAATAAAGATCTTCCAGCAGTTGGCGATATTTCTATAACTGGTATAGTTAATATTTCTAGTAATTTTGATTTTTTAGTTTTACAAAATACTAGATTATACACTGTTTCAATGCTTGCAGATATAATTTCAAAAGCTATATATCACTTTGCTTTAAAAACTAAATCAGCTAATAACTATACCTCAAACAATCATGTAATATCTTTTCCTAATAATTATAATTAGCAGAATGATATATTTCAGTAAAATTCATATTAATTTTCTATAAAAAATATATTGATTAACTTTATATCTTTTAAGTAAAGATAATAAGCATTACAAATTATTATCTAAAGTTTATATACTTTATACAAATATATATTTTTAATTTTTAATTATTAATTATTCCAAATTAGTTAAATTAAATATTTAGCTAAGTATATATCTTAGCTAAAATGTTTTTAAATTTAATAATTGTCTACATTTGCTGCAAAAATAGCCAATTTAAAATAAATTATATTTTAAATTGGCTATTTTAACTTTAATGATTACCTATTTTTTATTTTCATATTTATTAGCGGCTTCATTTAACACATAAAGCTCTTCTTCTGAAAGATCATATCTTGATATTCCCTTATCAATTGGTTTTGCATATGTTGTACTTTCTTCTCGTGCATAAATTCCAGTTAATAATATTCCATCATTATTGTCATCTAGCATAGCAATTGAAAAACTCAAGTCACTACCTACATTTTCAAAAGCTTTGTATCTCATAATAGCAACCTTTTGCACACAATCTTTTATTTTTGTTTCTAGCTTACTACATTCATTTAAAGTATTTTCTGCTGTTTCTCTAATATCATCAATACTATCTAGTTTTTCCATCAGCATTTCCTCTAAATTTTTTCCGTTTGTGCCTCTCATTAATCTTCTGTATTTACTTTCTAATTTGTTAATTGAATTAATTAATACAAAAATTAAAATAAATAATAAAACAATTATAACTATCATACTTATGATTAAATATGGTGTTATTTGATTAATTATCCCAAATAATTTTTCCAACTAGGTCATTCCTTTCACTAAATGTTTCACGTGAAACATTTTACTGTATATTAATAATGTCTAAAATTCTTTGTAAATCTTCTTCAGAATAGTACTCTATTTCTATCTTACCTTTGTTTTTCTTATCTAAAATATTTACCTTAGTACCAAAATAATCCTGTAGTTGATTACGTACATCCTTATAATAAGGATTTAATTCTCTCAATAATTCTTTATTTGCTTTTTCAACACTTATATTTTTAATTAATCTTTCTAATTCTCTAACAGATAACTTATTATCAATTACTTTTTGAGCAAATTCATATTGTAAATCACTATTTTCAATTGCAAGCAATGCTCTTCCATGACCCTCTGTTATAATTCCTTCAATTAAATATTGTTGAACTCTTTCATCCAAATTCATTAATCTCATTGTATTTGCAATTGTAACTCTAGATTTTCCAATTCTATTACTTAATTCAGATTGTGTTATTCTAAAGTCCTCTAATAATTTTTTATAAGCTAGTGCTTCTTCAATTGGATTTAAATCTTCTCTTTGAATATTTTCAATTAAAGATATTTCCAATATATCTTTATCACTTATATCCATTGTTATGCAGGGAAGTTCTTTTAATCCTGCTATTTTAGCAGCTCTCCATCTTCTTTCACCAGCTACAATTACAAATTCACTTTTGTTTACTTGTCTTACTATTAAAGGTTGAATTATGCCATGTTGTTTTATAGATTGAGCTAATTCTACTATTTTTTCAGAATCAAATGCTTTTCTTGGTTGTTCCTTATCACTTCGTATTTTGTTTAGTGATATAAGCATATTATTTGATTTACTGTTATCAATAATATTTTCTTGCTTAACATTTTCATCTATTTCATCTGGTATAAGTGCTCCTAATCCCTTACCTAGTCCAAATTTTTTTACCATTTTCATTCCCCCCTATTCTTGCTTAGATAAAAATTCTTTAGTTAATTTAACATAAGCTTCTGCACCCTTACATTTATCATCATATAACATAATAGGCAATCCAAAACTTGGTGCTTCTGCAAGCCTTATATTTCTTGGAATAGTTGTTTCATATACTTTGCTTTTAAAATATTTTTTTACTTCACTAAATACTTCATTACTAAGATTAGTTCTGTAATCATACATAGTCATGATTACACCTTCAATTTCCAAGTCCTTATTTAAAGATTTTTTAACTAATTGAATAGTATTAACTAATTGGCTTACACCTTCTAATGCATAAAATTCACATTGAATAGGAATTAAAACAGAATCTGCGCATGTTAATGCATTTATAGTTAATAATCCCAATGATGGTGGACAATCTATTAATACATAATCATATTCTGATTCAATTTCTTTTAACTTGTTTTTCATTATATTTTCTCTATTTTCTTTTCCTATAACTTCTATTTCAGCTCCTGCCAGCTCCATAGTAGAAGGTGCTATAAATAAATTTTCAACTAAATCAGTTCTTAGTATTGACTCTTTTATAGGTATATCTGTTGTTAACACATCATACATTGAGACATTAAGATTTCTTTTATCAAGTCCAAGACCACTTGTGGTATTCCCCTGGGGATCAATATCTATTGTTAAAACTCTATGTCCTGCCATAGCTAAATAACCACATAAATTTATATTCGTAGTTGTCTTACCAACTCCGCCTTTTTGATTAAAAACACAAATTATTTTCATAATTAAGCCCTATAAGAGCCTACACCCCCTATCCCATATTAACATTATATATATATTCTATAAATAATAAAAGAAAATGTAATAAAAAAATAGCATATAAACTTGAAAAAATAAATTTTTTCTCAGTTTATATACTATTAAGAATAAAAAACCGTAAAGTAACAACTATTATCTTTTATCAATTATTTATTATTCTTTGGAATTTTAACTGTTACTTCAATAAAATCATCTGAATCAGTACAGTCATATTCAGCTGGTATATTAAATTTCTTAAATACTTGTTTTATTGTATTTACATACAATTTAGCTGGTAAAGTAGCTTTTATATTAGTTCTTTTCTTATTTAACTGTTTTCCTGCTAATTTAAGCAGTTCTTTGTTGATTAGTTCTTCTGTATTCTTTACATTAAGTCCGTCATTTACCACCTTAGAAACCACTTTCAATTGAAGATCTGCATTTGGTAAACTTAAAAGTGCTCTAGAATGTCGTTCAGTTAACTTATTTTCAAGACACATTTGTCTTACTTTAGGATCTAGTTTTAATAATCTTAGTTTATTAGCAATAGTAGATTGCTTTTTTCCTATTCTTTTAGCTAAGTCTTCTTGAGTAAAATTATGATCATTAAGTAAATTACTATACGCTTCTGCTTCTTCAATATAATTTAAATCTTCCCTTTGAAGATTTTCTAATAATGCTATTTCTGCAGATTCTGAATCAGTTATATCTACTATATTGCATGGAACTACATCCAACTCAGCTACTTTAGCAGCTCTTAATCTACGCTCTCCTGCTACAAGTTCATAAGTGTCACCAATTTTTCTAACTGTTATTGGTTGTATAATACCATGTTGTTTTATTGATTGTGATAATTCCTCAATTGCCTCTTCATTAAAATATTTACGTGGTTGATATAGATTAGGCACTATCTTCTCTATATCTATCTTGATTATTTCATTATTCATGTATCTAAACCCATCCCCTATTAAGTTAATATAACAATTTCAATACCAAAATCATATCATTTATATTCTATAATAGCTACATTTTTCCTTTAATTTGTTAATTATTTTACAAAACAAATTCGTTAATATTATCTAATAATATACAAATTATATTTGAATAAATCCCCAAAATATAAATTAGTTATTTAATAATAAAACTTATGTAAAATAATTATAAAATTATATTTACACTATTTTATAGGCTTTTTAGTAACATTACCTGCTTTTCTTGGATATACTTTAGGACACTCTTTTATCTTCTTAACAACAACTAAGTTATGTTTTAATTCAGTATCTTCAATTTCAACCTCACATATATCTAATAGTTGTCCTCCTAAGGTGGTTATAGCCTTGTCTGAATCCTTTATCTCTTCTTCTACTGCTGGACCTTTTAAAGCTATAAAGTGACCATTAATTTTAACATATGGTAAACAAAATTCAGATAAAACACTCATATTTGCAACTGCTCTAGATGTGGCTATATCAAAAGATTCTCTAAGATTTTTTTGTCTAGCTCCATCTTCAGCTCTTGAATGGATAGCAACTACATTTTTTAAGCCTAATTTTTCTGTTACTAAATTTAAGAAATTAACTCTCTTATTTAATGAATCTAATAAAGTAACCTGTATATTTTCATTCATAATAGCTACTGGTATTCCTGGAAAACCAGCTCCAGTTCCTACATCTATTAGAGTTTTTGCTTCTTTAAATTCATCTCTCTTAAATGCCTTAATAGAATCTATGAAGTGTTTCTTTATTATCTCTTCATCTTCTGTAATAGCTGTTAAATTTACTTTCTCATTCCACTCTTGAAGAAGATTTTTATATATTATAAACTTCTCATATTGCTCTTTTGATAATTCTAACCCTACATCTTGTGCCGCTTTGCACATTAAATCATAAAATTTCATAAATACCTCCAATAAATTATTTATTATAGTAATGTTCAAGATAAATAAGTAATACAGATATATCTGCTGGAGATACCCCTGAAATACGTGATGCCTGACCTATACTTATAGGTTTTATACTATTTAATTTTTGTTCAGCTTCTGTCCTTAATCCTTTTACATTGCTATAGTCTATATCCTTAGGTAATAGTTTCTTCTCAAATTTTCTAAATTGAGCTACTTGTTCAAGTTGATTACTTATATAACCTTCATATTTAGCAATTATGTTTATTTGTTCACCAATATCTTCAGAAAGTTCTTCTCTTTCCGGATCTAAATCTTTTAAACTAAAATAATCAACTTCTGGTCTTTTTATTAATTCATAAAAACTTATAGGTTTTTTTAATTCAGCTGATCCCGATGCCAATAAAAATTCATTTGTTTCTCTTTTATTAGTTATTTGTAATTTTTTTAATCTTTCTAATTCATTTTCAATTGTATTTTTTCTATTTAAGAAAGTCTCATATCTTTCTTCTGTAACTAATCCTACTTTTTTTCCTATCTCAGTTAATCTAAAGTCTGCATTATCTTGTCTTAAAATTAATCTATATTCAGCTCTAGATGTCATCATTCTATATGGTTCATTAGTACCCTTAGTAACTAAATCATCTATAAGAACACCAATATATGCATCTGATCTAGTTAATATCATCGGTTCTTCACCTTTAATCTTTAATGCAGCATTTATACCTGCTACTAGACCTTGTGCTCCTGCCTCTTCATATCCTGAACTACCATTAAATTGACCAGCACCATATAAACCTTCAACATTTTTAAATTCTAATGTTGGCTCTAGTTCAGTAGGGTCTACAGAATCATATTCAATTGCGTATGCAGTTCTCATTATTTCAACATTTTCTAATCCAGGTAATGTTCTCATCATTTTTAATTGAACTTCTTCTGGTAAAGATGAGGACATCCCCCCTACATACATTTCTAGAGTGTCTAAACCTTCTGGTTCAACAAATATTTGATGTTGTAATTTATCAGGGAATCTCATTACTTTATCTTCAATTGATGGACAATATCTAGGACCTACTCCCTTAATACTTCCATTATATATTGGTGATCTTCCTATGTTTTCCTTAATCACATTATGCGTTTGTTCATTAGTGTATGTTAAATAACAAGATATTTGTTCTTTATCTATATTTCCACTCATAAATGAGAAAGGTACTATTTTATCATCCCCTGGTTGTTCAATCATTTTAGAAAAATCTACAGATCTTCTATTAATTCTTGCTGGAGTTCCAGTTTTAAATCTTCTTAATGAAATTCCTAAATCTAATAAAGATTGTGATAAATCATTAGCTGGGAATAAACCATTTGGTCCCCCAGAATAACTAACTTCACCTATTATTATTTTTCCTTTTAAATATGTACCTGTAGCTAAAATTACAGCTCTAGCTCTAAAAATTGCTCCATTTTTAGTAATAACTCCTGTTACCTTATTGTCTTCAACTAAAAGCTCAGTAACCTCAATTTGTCTTATTTGAAGATTTTCTTGTTCTTCTAATACTCTCTTCATTCTAAATTGATAGTCCTTTTTATCAGCTTGTGCTCTTAATGAATGAACTGCTGGTCCTTTAGAGGTGTTTAACATTCTTGATTGAATAAATGTATGATCTATATTCACACCCATTTCTCCACCTAATGCATCAATTTCTCTCACTAAATGACCTTTAGCCGTTCCCCCTATATTAGGATTACATGGCATCATAGCTATTGAATCTAAATTTATAGTACAAATTAAAGTATTTAATCCCATTCTAGCAGATGCTAATGCTGCTTCACATCCTGCATGCCCAGCACCAACAACTACTACATCAACTTCCCCTGCTTCATAATTATATTTCATATACCATTCCTACTTTCCTACACAAAATTCACTAAAAATTTTGTTTAATACATCCTCTTCTAGTTCATCACCTGTTATTTCACCAAGCGCTTTCATTGCTGAAGTTACATAAATAGAAATCAAATCTAAAAATTCATTAGCATTAACTCTATCTAATGCTATCTCACAGTTTTCTAACGATCTGTATAATGCTTGCTTATGTCTAACATTAGATACTATTAAACTTTCACTATTTATATCTCCACTAAAAAATAACTCTTTTATTTTATTTTTTAGTTCTTCAATTCCGTATCCAGTTTTAGCTGAAATATTTATTTGATTATCCAAATCAATATCTGCTATTTTTCTATCTAAATCCATTTTATTTAATAATACTATGTGATTCTTGTCTTTTATAGTATTAATTATTTCCTTATCTTCTTCTTCTAATTCTCTAGAAGAATCTAATATCAAAATAATCAAATCTGCCTCTTCAATCTTTTCTCTAGATCTTTCAACACCTATCTTCTCAACAGTGTCTTCAGTCTCTCTTATACCTGCAGTATCTGTTATTTTTATAGGTATACCATCTATATTTAAATACTCTTCTATTATATCTCTTGTAGTACCAGGAACATCTGTTACTATTGCTCTTTTTTCTTTTAGTAAAACATTAAGCAAAGATGATTTTCCTACATTAGGCTTTCCGATAATAACAACATTAAGGCCATCTCTAATTATTTTACCTTCATCTGCACCTTTTAATAGTTCCTTAACTTTTAAAATAGTAGTTTTTATTCCATCTTTAACTCTTAAAACTAAAGTATCATCGATGTCTTCATCATCTTCCGTAAAATCTACTCCATACTCAATTAATGCTAATGTGTTTAATAAGTATTGTCTTATTTCCTTAATTTGCTTTGATAAAGCTCCACCACTTTGCATAAGTGCTGACTTCATGGACAAATCTGTTTTAGCTTTTATTATATCAATAACGGCTTCAGCTTGACTTAAGTCAATTCTACCGTTTAAAAATGCTCTCTTTGTAAATTCTCCTGGTTCTGCAACTCTTGCACCTGCTTTAATAACCTGATTCATTACACTATTTGTTGATATAACACCACCATGACAGTTGATTTCTATTATATCCTCAGTAGTATAGCTATGAGGTCCCTTCATATAGCTTATAATAACCTCATCAATTACATCCTTACTCTCAAGCTCTATAATGTGTCCGTATCTCATAGTATAAGTTTTCATTTGTTTTAAATCTATATTATTTTTACCAACAAATATTTTGCTAATTATATCTAATGCTTTACTTCCAGAAATTCTAATAATAGAAACTCCACCCTCACCAATAGGGGTTGCTATACCACAAATGGTATCAAATTCTCTCATAATCTGATTCTCCTCATGTTATTAATTTTGTGATTTATTTGTATTATTATAACCAATGAATATGGAATTAGTCAAAGTCACATACATTAGCTTTATTTTATCAAATTATTGATATATAAATAAGCATACTAGTCTTATTAATACTAACATTAGTATAATCTTATCTTGATTTTATCCAAAATAGCATTAATACATTAACTTTTAGCAATTGATAAATATGATAATGCTAATTAATCATTCAAAAGTACTATAAAAAAGCTATTTTACTTCTTTATATAGCTATATATTAAATTAAAACCAAAAAGGAAAGCCTCATCAAGGCTTTCCTTTTTAATTCTTTTTAAGTTCTACAACAACTCTTCTAAAAGGTTCTTTTCCTTCACTATAAGTGTTAACAAATGAATTATCTTGTAAAGCTGAATGAATTATTCTTCTTTCATAAGGATTCATTGGTTCTAGTCTAAATAGCCTGCCAGTTCTCTTTACTTTTTCAGCAGTTTTATTTGCAACATTCTTGAGAGTTTCTTCTCTCTTTTTTCTATAATTCTCTATATCAAGTACGATTCTTTTATATTGAATGCTGCTATCTTTGTTAATCATTAAAGAAATAAGGCATTGTAATGAATCTAAGGTCTCTCCCCTATAGCCGATAAGCAATCCTAGTTTATCACCTGACAAACTTATATTTATCACATCATCTTGTTCATTAATATCTATTTCTGCCTTTATGCTCATAGAATCAAGAATTTTATTTATAAAATTTCTTATATCATCAATATAGTTATGTTTTAAGGTTACTTTTATCTTAGCTCGCTTAGTGCTTATAAATCCAAATAACCCTTTTGAACCACGTTGTAAAACCTCAACATCTACCATATCTTTTGTTGTATTTAACTCAAGTAAAGCTTTATTTAAGGCTTCTTCAACATTTTTCCCCTCTAATTCTACTGATCTCATTCCCTAATTCACCACCTTATTATATAAAGAAAGTATATATTAAAAAATTATTTTTTCTTTTTACTTTTCTTTTTTGTACTAGCTAAATTCTTAGGTTCTTCAACAATCATAGAAAAACTAGGATCTGAAGATTCTGAAACAGCTGTTTCTGCAGCTGCTAATGCAACCTTTTTCTTAGCTGGTAAATAATTTAAGAAATATGTTTGTATACTTTGAATAACATTTCCTATTATCCAATATAACACTAATATTGATTTAAAGTTTATTGACATAAAGCCCATCATTAATGCCATAACTAAACTCATAGTACCCATATTCATAGGTGAATCATCCATAGGAGTAGCTTTTGTCATTAAATAAGATGGTAAGTATGTTGATAAGGCTGCTAAAATAGGTAATATCATTGTCTTATCTTTAGCACCTAAATCTGCAATCCATAAAAATGATGCTCCATTCATACCTTCTATTCTAAAGAATACATAGTATAATGCCATTAATATTGGCAATGGTAACAATGATGGAAGACATCCCCCAGTTACACTAACATCATTCTCTTTATAAAATTTTCTCATCTCTTCATTTAATTTTTCTGGATTACCCTTATATTTTTCTTGAAGCTTTTTCATTTTCGGTTGAACAGCTTGCATTTTTTGAGTAGACTTTGCTGCTTTTATGTTAAGCGGTAATATAATTAGTCTAATCATTAATGTAAATATAAGAATTGCTAATACATATGATAATCCAACATCTGAAACACCTAGGTTTACGATGAAATCATGTAGATAATTGAATATATTAGCCATAAACTGAATTATCTTTTCAAACATTAAAATCTATACCTCCTAAAATCTATTACTTTACGGGATCATACCCACCTTTACAAAAAGGATTACACCTTAAAATTCTGTATAGTGTCATAAAGCCACCTTTAATCACTCCATACTTATTTACTGCATCCAATGCATACTGTGAGCAAGTTGGCGTAAATCTACAACAAGGACTTCTCCCCGGTGAAATAGATTTTCTATAAAATTTAATTAGACTTAATACCATTTTCTTCATCATAATATAAGCCTGCCTTTTTAATTAAATTCTTCATCGCCTTTTCAGTTTCAAAATAATTACTATCTCTTATAGGATTTCTTGCTACAAATACACAATCATATCCTTTTAATATATTATTATAATTTAATCTAAAGCTCTCGCTTAATAATCTCTTACATTTACTTCTAACAACACTGTTTCCAACTTTTTTACTTACAGAAATTCCTACTTTACTATATGCGATACCATCTTTGTCTTTGTTTCTTTTATTTTTCAATACATATAGAACCAAAGTCTTATTAGCAAATGATTTCCCTCTTCTATATACAATTATAAATTCTATATTTTTTTTTAATCTATAAATCATACGGTATTTCCATTACTCCTTTTTTCCTGCATTTGCAGAAAAAAGGCCACTTAATGCGGCCCTTATGCTGTTAATTTTTTTCTTCCTTTTTGTCTTCTTTTTCTAAGAATGTTTCTTCCTGATTGAGTGCTCATTCTTTTTCTGAAGCCATGTTCCTTTTTTCTTTGTCTCTTTTTTGGTTGATAAGTCATGAACATTTATAATGCACCCCCTTATTTTTATTATTTATAGTAAAAACTATACTTTGCGGTTATTTTAAAATTACTTTTCTATTATATATATATCCTAATTTTCTGTCAAGATACAGTCTATTGTTGATAAATATTTATTAAACATAATATTTTTGTGGATAACTTATTGAATCTCCCTGTTTACTTATGATATTATAAATACTATAACTGTGAATAACTTAAATTAATAAATATTTATCCACAGCTGTGGATAAATATGTGAATAACTTGTTTACTTTTAAAATTTTTTTTTAAAATTATTTTATATTTTCTCACCATAATTGAAATTATATACTATCGATTTATGTTTATATCTATTTTTTCTAATTGTTGATAAGTATATAGTTTAATTTTTTTTCTAAATAAGTTATCCACATGTGTATAAGTTTATTCGCTTAGTCAACAATTAAAATGTATTGTTTATTATATTGTTAATATCTTGTTAATAATTTATATATACCGTGAAAAAAATTTTTTTTTAATAATATTTGGAGGATAGAGATGGATGCTGACCTAAATAAATTGTGGGAAAAAACCTTAAATATAGTAAAAAGTGAAATGAGTGAAGTCAGTTTTAACACTTGGATTAAAAGTTGTGAACCTATTTCTATATCTGATACAAGTATAAAAATAAGCGTTCCAAATTCTTTTACTAAAGATATTTTAGACAAAAGATACAAAAGTTTGGTTGCTAATTCTATAGAAGCTGTTTGTTCTAAATTATATGAGATAAAATTCATAATAGAATCAGATCTTAATAATGAAGATGAATTAAACAATAGTGATAACTCTGATAAAAATAGGGATAAAAATTCTAGAAGAAATATAGTTGTAAATGATGAAATGTCTTCAACTTTAAACCCTAAATATACTTTTAATTCTTTTGTAATAGGTAATAGTAATAGATTTGCTCATGCAGCTTCACTTGCTGTTGCCGAAGCGCCTGCTAAAGCGTACAATCCTTTGTTCATATATGGAGGAGTTGGTCTTGGCAAAACGCATTTAATGCATGCAATTGGACATTATATTCTACAAAATAATACTAAAGCTAAAGTCGTTTATGTTTCTTCAGAAAAATTTACAAATGAATTAATAAACGCTATTAAAGATGATAAAAATGAAGAATTTAGAAAAAAATACAGAAACGTAGATGTTTTGCTTATAGATGATATTCAATTTATAGCAGGAAAGGAACGTACTCAGGAAGAATTCTTCCATACTTTCAATGAACTACATGATGCAAATAAACAAATAATCCTATCATCTGATCGTCCACCCAAAGAAATTCCAACATTAGAAGATAGATTAAGATCTAGATTTGAATGGGGTTTAATTGCTGATATTCAAGTACCAGATTTTGAAACTAGGATGGCAATTCTTAAGAAAAAAGCT
This sequence comes from Clostridium cagae, assembly GCF_900290265.1. Taxonomy (NCBI): domain Bacteria; kingdom Bacillati; phylum Bacillota; class Clostridia; order Eubacteriales; family Clostridiaceae; genus Clostridium; species Clostridium caccae. The sequence continues at coordinate 8,641 of NZ_OKRA01000004.1, read as the reverse complement.
GATGTAGAAAATTTAAAAGTAGCAAATGAAGTTATGGGATACATTGCTACAAAAATTAAATCTAATATTAGAGAATTAGAGGGTGCATTAATAAGAATAATTGCATATTCATCTTTAACTAATAGAGAAGTTACGGTTGATTTAGCATCAGAGGCACTAAAAGATATAATTTCTAAAAAACAAGGAAAACACGTAACTATACCTTCTATTCAAGAAATAGTAGCTAACTATTTTAATTTAAAAATAGATGATTTAAAATCTCAAAGAAGAACTAGAAATGTAGCTTATCCAAGACAGATAGCTATGTATTTAAGTCGAAAACTAACAGATATGTCTTTGCCTAAAATAGGAGAAGAATTTGGTGGTAGAGATCATACTACTGTAATCCATGCTTATGAAAAAATATCTGAAAATCTAAAGAGTGATGAGAGCTTACAGCATACTGTTTCTGACATCACAAAGAAGGTTTCTCAAAATTAATTAACATATGTACATAGTAAGTATTGAATAACTTGTGGATAACATTAGTTTTATAATATTCTATTAAAAACTGTGGATAAGATGTGCTTTTTGTTACTGACTTATCCACAATCTTTTTGCACAAAATTTCGTTGATATTACTAGGTTTGAGGTACTTATCAACAAATCAACAGCCCCTACTACTATTACTATTATATATAAATATATATCTATTCTATTTAAATTAAAAAATATATGTGAATAATTAAGGAGGATTTTTTATGATCTTTATATGTGAAAAACATAAATTATTAGATGGTATTTCTATAGTTCAAAAAGCTATTACAGGAAAGTCAACAATGAAAGTATTAGATGGTATTTACATAAATGCTACTAATGATGGATTAAGACTAATAGGTTCAGACATGGATCTTAGTATTCAAACATTGGTTAACGCAGATGTTTTAGATAAAGGTGAAATAGTTATTGATGCTAAGATATTTGGAGAGATTATTAGAAAGCTTCCAAACTCTGATATAAAAATAGAAACGGTAAAAGAAGATGTAATACAAATCACTTGTGAAAAATCAGTTTTTAATGTTGTATGCATGAATGCTGAGGAATTTCCATCATTACCTAACATTAATGAAGATTTAAAAGTAGAAGTTAATGAAAGTATTTTAAAAAATATGATTAAAGGAACATCTTTTTCTATTGCACAAGATGAAGCAAGACCTATTTTACAAGGAATATTATTTCAAGTTAAAGATAGAAATTTAAATTTAGTTGCACTTGATGGGTATAGATTAGCTATAAGAAGTGAATTTTTAGATAATGACATTAATTTAGAGGTGGTTATTCCAGGAAAAACATTAGTTGAGGTATCAAAAATATTAGAAGATCATGATAAAAATGTAGATATAACATTTACTAATAATCATATATTGTTTAATTTAGAAAATACTAAAATTATATCAAGATTATTAGATGGGAAATTTGTAAATTATACATCATTACTACCTCAAGAACATAAATTATTAGTTACTGTTAAGAAAGAAGAATTCCAAAATGGTATTGAAAGAGCTTCTTTAATGGCCAAAGATGGAAATAATAATTTAATTAATTTAGATCTTAAAGAAGAGACGCTAATCATAACATCTAATTCTCAATTGGGAAAAGTTAGGGAAGAAGTATCAATAAATCTGCAAGGTGATGAAATAGAAATTGCATTTAATTCAAGATATTTATTAGATGTTCTTAAAAATATGGAAAGTGATGAGATAATTTTAGAAATGACATCAGGGGTGAGCCCATGTGTTATAAAAGAAAAAAATGGAGAAAATTCCCAATATTTAGTTTTACCAGTAAGACAAATGAGATAAGGAGGAAATAAATATTTATAAATATTTATAAATATTTATGCAAAAAATATGAATAAAATTAAGATTAATACTGAAATTATAAAATTAGATGCATTTTTGAAATGGAGCGGAATAGCATCTCTAGGATCAGAAGCTAAAATTTATATACAAGAAGGTTTAATAAGAGTTAATGGCGAAACATGTTTACAAAGAGGAAAAAAATTAAAAATCGGAGATGTTATAGAATTTGAAAATGAAGAGTTTGAAATAGTTTAGTTAGTTTTTTAATTTTTTTAATAAATGGGCGATAACTTTTCTATTATGATATAATTAATTATAGGTGTATTTTATGTATATAAAAGCGATAATGTTAGCTAATTATAGAAATTATAATAATTTGGAGTTGAACCTTAGTGAAGGTGTTAATGTATTTATAGGGGATAATGCTCAAGGAAAAACTAATGTTTTAGAATCAATTTACTATTGTGCATTTGCTAAATCTCATAGAACATCAAGAGATAAGGATTTAATAAATTGGAAAGAAAACGAAGCATATATAAGTTTACTTATAGGGAAAAAAAGATTAGATAAAAGAATTGATATAAAAATTTTAAGAGACGGTAAAAAGGCTATAAAGGTTAATTCTATTAAAATAAATAAGATAGGAGAACTTTTTGGAACCTTCAATGTAGTTATGTTTTCACCAGAAGATTTAAAAATAATAAAGGAATCGCCTGGGATAAGAAGAAAATTTTTAGATATGGAGTTATGCCAAATAAATAAGAAATATTATTTTAACCTAGTTCAATACAATAAAATATTGAATGAGAGGAATATTATTTTAAGATCAAGAGATTTTAATAAAGATATTTTGGAAATATATGATTTACAATTATCAGAATGTGCTGATTATATTATTAAAGAAAGGTTAGAATATATAGATAAAATAAATTATTATGGAAAATTAATTCATAGTGAGATAACTTCAGGAAACGAAGACATAATTTTTAAATATGATTCAGGAATAAAATTTAAAGATAATTTCAAATATGCTTTTCTAGAAAAATTAAAGAGTAATTTATTAAGAGATAGAGAGCAAGGCTTAACATCAATAGGTCCTCATAGGGATGACTTTAGTGTATTAATAAATAATATAGACGTGAAAAAGTTTGGTTCTCAGGGTCAACAAAGAACTGCAGTTTTAACTATGAAATTTTCTTCACTTAAGATTATTAAAGAAATTACAAAGGAATATCCAATTTTATTACTTGATGATGTTCTTTCAGAGCTTGATATAAACAGAAAGCGATATGTATTGAGCACTCTTAATGATATACAAACAATAATTACTTGTACCGGTATAAATGATTTAGAAGATTACCTAGATAATAATTCAAAGGTATTCAAAGTATGCAATGGAGAAATAGTGAATTAAAGGAGGAATATATAGTGTTTTTGCATTTAGGAGAAAATGTTGTAGTTCCTATAAAAGATATTATTGGAATATTTGATTTGGAAAATACTATGTATAGTTCAGATACTATACAATTTTTAAGATTAGCAGAAGAAGATGGATTTGTAGAAAGAATTACGAATGAAAAACCTAAATCTTTTGTTATTGCTGAAGTTAATAAAATGAGTAAGATATATCTTTCACCAATATCTTCTGCAACTTTAACTAAAAGAACTGATATAGAATATAGTTAGTAAGTTAAAATTTTAGTTACAAATATTTTTTAATTTAGGAGGAGTCTGTTTTGGAACAAAATAATCAAAGATATGATGAAAATCAGATTCAAGTACTTGAAGGGTTAGAAGCCGTTAGAAAAAGACCGGGTATGTACATAGGTAGTACTAGTTCTAGAGGCCTACATCATTTAGTATATGAAATAGTTGATAATAGTATAGATGAGGCTTTAGCTGGATACTGTAAAAACATAGAAGTTAAAATTAATGAAGATAATTCTATTACAGCATCTGATGATGGAAGAGGAATGCCAGTTGGTATGCACCCTAAAATGCATAAGTCAGCAGTAGAAGTAATAATGACAATACTTCATGCAGGTGGAAAATTTGGTGGTGGCGGATACAAGGTATCTGGTGGTTTACATGGTGTTGGAGCCTCTGTTGTTAACGCTCTTTCAGAACAATGCATTGTTACAGTAAAAAGAGAAGGACATATATGGAAACAAGAGTATAGTAAAGGTAAAGTGCTTTATGATTTAAAGCAAATTGGTAACACTGAAGAAAGTGGTACAACAATATATTTTAAACCTGATGCAGAAATATTTGATGAAGTTTTATTTGATTTTGATACATTATCTCAAAGATTAAGAGAATTAGCTTTTTTAAATAAAGGTATTAATATAAAATTAATAGATTCTAGAAATGATAGAGAAGAAAGTTATTATTATGAGGGTGGAATAAAATCATTTGTATCTTATTTGAATAGAAATAAGACACCATTACACCAAGAACCTATATATGTAGAGGGAATAAAAGATAAAGTTACAGTTGAATTAGGATTACAATACAATGATGGATATACAGAAAATTTATTTTCTTTTGCTAATAATATTGACACAATTGAAGGGGGAACCCATTTAGTTGGATTCAAGACTGCATTAACTAGAGCTTTTAACGATTATGCAAAAAGATTTGGATTTATAAAAGAAAATGATAAAAACTTTTCTGGTGATGATATAAGAGAAGGTCTTACAGCAGTAATATCTGTTAAAATTGAAGATCCTCAATTTGAAGGTCAAACTAAAACAAAATTAGGAAACAGTGAAGTTAAAGGAATTGTTGACTCTATAGTTAGTGAATATATAGGGATATTCTTAGAAGAAAATCCTGGAATTAGTAAAATAATTATAGATAAAGCTTTAATGGCAGCTAGAGCAAGAGAAGCAGCTAGAAAAGCAAGAGAATTAACAAGAAAATCTGTATTAGAAAGAACAACATTACCTGGAAAATTAGCAGATTGTTCATCAAAAGATCCTAGGGAATGTGAGATTTATATAGTCGAAGGAGATTCAGCCGGTGGATCTGCAAAACAAGGTAGAGATAGAAAATTCCAAGCCATTTTACCTTTAAGAGGTAAAATAATGAATGTTGAAAAACAAAGATTAGACAAAATATTAAATTCAGAAACTATAAGATCAATGGTTACCGCATTTGGTGGTGGAATAGGTAAAGATTTTGATATTGAGAAAATTAGATATAATAGAATAATAATTATGACTGATGCCGATGTTGATGGTGCGCATATAAGAACATTATTATTAACATTTTTCTATAGATATATGAGAGAATTAGTAGAACAAGGTCATGTATACATTGCGCAACCACCTTTATTTAGAGTTGGTAAAGGTAAAAAAGAAGTTTATGCTTATTCTGATTCTGAGTTAGATCAAGTATTACTAGACATGGGTGGAAAAGATACTTCTGTAGATATTCAAAGATACAAAGGTTTAGGAGAAATGAATGCTACTCAATTATGGGATACAACTATGGATCCAGCAAAGAGAATTTTATTAAAAGCTGAAATTGAAGATGCAATGGCAGCTGATGAGATATTTACTATCCTAATGGGAGAAAAAGTTGAACCAAGAAGAGAATTTATAGAACAAAATGCTAAGAATGTTGTTAATTTAGACATTTAGTACTTAATATGAGGTGAAGTACATGGAATTTAATGAAGGAAAAATTATATCTGTAGATATAAAAAATGAAATGAAAAAATGCTATATAGACTATGCTATGAGTGTTATAGTAGGTCGTGCATTACCAGATGTTAGAGATGGATTAAAACCTGTTCACAGAAGAATATTATATTCTATGCAAATTTTGGGATTATCACCTGAAAAGGGATATAGAAAATGTGCAAGAATAGTTGGAGACGTTTTAGGTAAGTATCATCCACATGGAGACACTTCTGTTTATGATGCATTAGTTAGAATGGCTCAAGATTTCTCAATGAGATATATGTTAGTAGATGGACATGGAAACTTTGGTTCTGTTGACGGTGATGGTGCTGCAGCAATGAGATATACAGAAGCAAAAATGAATAAAATAGCTGTTGAAATGTTAAGAGATATTAATAAAAATACAGTTGACTTTATGCCAAACTTTGATGGTGAAGAAGAAGAACCAACAGTTTTACCATCTAGATTTCCAAATCTTTTAGTTAATGGATCATCAGGAATAGCAGTTGGAATGGCAACTAATATACCTCCTCACAATTTAGGGGAAGTAATAGATGGCACAATAATGCTTATAGATAATCCAGAATCTAGTGTATTAGAGCTTATGACTAAAATTAAAGGTCCTGATTTCCCAACAGGAGCAACAATAATGGGTCATGCAGGAATCAGATCAGCTTATGAAACTGGAAGAGGTAAAATAGTAATTAGAGCTAAATCAAATATCGAAGAAGAAAATGGAAGACATAAAATAATATTTACTGAAATACCTTATCAAGTTAATAAAGCTAGACTTATAGAAAACATTGCTGAATTAGTAAAAGATAAAAAAATTACTGGAATATCTGATTTAAGAGATGAATCAGATAGAGATGGTATGAGAATAGTAATTGAGTTAAAGAAAGATGCTAATCCAAATATAATATTAAACTTATTATATAAACATACAAAACTTCAAGATAGCTTTGGAGTTATTATGTTAGCATTAGTAAATAACGAAACAAAAGTTTTAAATTTAAAAGAAGTGTTAGTTCATTATGTAGACTTCCAAAAAGAAGTTATAACAAGAAGAACTACATTTGAATTAAATAAAGCAGAAGCTAGAGCACATATATTAGAAGGCCTAAAAATTGCACTAGATAATATTGATAGAGTAATAAGTATAATAAGAAACTCATCTACAAGTGAAATAGCTAAAAATACTTTAATGGATGAATTTGCTCTTTCAGAAAAGCAATCTCAAGCAATCTTAGAAATGAAATTAAGAAGATTAACTGGCTTAGAAAGAGATAAAATAGATGATGAATATAATGAATTATTAAAACAAATGGAATATTTAAGATCTATATTAGCAAGTGAAGAAAAATTACTAGAAGTTATAAAAAATGAACTTTTAGAAATAAAAGCTAAATATGGAGATGAAAGAAGAACTAGTATTGAACAAGATATGAATGAAATTAATATAGAAGATCTTATTCAAGAAGAAGATGTAGTTATAACTTTAACTAAATCTGGATATATAAAGAGAATTTCAGCAGATGTATACTCAGCACAAAGAAGAGGTGGAAGAGGAATACAAGCAATGTCAACGAAGGAAGATGATTTTGTAGATCATGTAATGATAACTTCGACTCATTCAGATGTATTATTCTTTACTAATAGAGGTAGAGTGTACAAATTAAGAGCTTATGAAATACCAGATGCTGGAAGGCAAGCAAAGGGAACTAATATAATTAATTTAATAGCTATTGAACCAGATGAAAAAATACAAACGGTATTAACGGTAACAGATAAGCGTAGAGATGGCTATTTATTTATGGGAACTAAGCAAGGTATTGTAAAGAAAACTCACTTAAATGAATTTAGAAATCTAAGAAAAAATGGACTAATAGCTATAAACTTAAGAGAGAATGATGAACTATTAAAAGTTAAAATCACTTATGGTGATGCTAATGTAATGTTCGTTACTCAAAATGGTTATGCATTAAGATTTAATGAAAAAGATGTTAGACATATGGGTAGAACTGCATCTGGTGTTAAAGCTATAACATTAAAAGGTGATGATATAGCTGTATGTATGGATATTGCAGTTGATGAAGAAGAATTATTAGTTATTAGTGAAAATGGATTTGGTAAGAGAACTCCTGTAAATGAATATAAAGTTCAACATAGGGGTGGAGTAGGTCTTATAACTTATAAAATAAGTGAAAAGACAGGAAAGTTAGTTGGTGCTACAATTTGTAAGCTTGATGATGAATTAATGCTTATCAATACAAATGGTGTAGCTATAAGAATAAATGTATCAGATATATCAAAAACAAGTAGATCTGCTATGGGTGTAACCCTAATGAGAACTAATGAAGAAGAAAAAATAGTTGCTATAGCTAAAATACTAAAAGGTGATGATGAAGATTTAGAAGAAAATGAACTTGAATCTAGTCAAGAAGATGATTTAGTAAATTTAGATGATAGCTTAGATGAATTAGTAGAAAGAGCAGAAGATGATATTGAAAATGATATTGATATAGAATAAATAAAGAATTTAAGTGATAAAATAAAAAAACTATGTAGGATTTTAGTTATTCCTGCATAGTTTTTTGTTTTGTATGGGCATAAAACGTTAAATAAAAGCTTAGTTTCTATATATAATGTATATATATAGAAGTAATGTCTCCCTGGCGTGTCAATATAAGAAATATTAAGAAAATAAAAGAAAAATAAAGAATACTATATATATTTTTCATATAAAGGCCTATATATGAATAGAAGGGTGTAATATATATGGTAAGATAAAACACGTCGCTGAGAGATGCGATGAACAAGTTTTAAAAATTAGGTTTTAGAAATTGAATTTCAACTTAAAAAAACTTGTTGACAAGAAATAATTTAAGTGATATACTTAAGAAGTCGCTTGAGGGCGACACAATAAAACAAAAGTTGACAAGAAAGTCAACAATGAAAATTTGGTCTTTGAAAATTGAACAGAAATCAAGAAACATTAAAATAAACCAGCAATTCTTTATTTGAGTAAGTCAAGATTAAACTTTTTATTGAGAGTTTGATCCTGGCTCAGGACGAACGCTGGCGGCGTGCCTAACACATGCAAGTCGAGCGATG